>VXRD01000047.1 GCA_009838845.1 Gemmatimonadota bacterium
GTCGTGGAACCCCTGTTGACTTTTCCATTTCTCGAATTTACGTTTGTACTCCAAAAAATCCGCAACACATTTCTAAAAATTATGAATATCTATAATAAAACACAAGCCGTGTGGCTCGTTTTGTTCCTGTTATTTGCGATTGCGCCGGGATGGTGCCAACCTGTTTTGCCGCAAAAAGCCGCTGGCGATTCTATAGGGTTTGACGCGGACGAGGTCGTTTATCATGTACAGACTAAGCGCGTGGAATTGACCGGCAATGCCACCTTGCGCTATCGCGACCTGCAACTCAAAGCCGGTCATATCACGTACGATCAAAACACCCGGCACGTCACAGCACGCGCATTGCCCGATTCTACCGGAGCAAAAACCGTGGGACCACCCCAATTTACCCGCGGTAGCGAAAAAATATCGGGCGAGTACATGGTCTATGATCTCAATACAGAACGCGGCAGCGTGCGAGATGGACGCGCGTCACATCAGCGCAAACACTATCGCGGTGCCCATATCGCACTCGATGGTCAAAAAGCATTAAATGCACTGAATCTCTCTTTGAGCACATGTGATCGCGACCATGTACACTACGATTTTTTGTGCAAAAATGTGCGTATTTTGCAAGACGACAAAGCGATTGGGCGGTCTGTTACTTTTCGCATTGGTCCGATTCCCATTTTCTGGGTTCCCTTTTTCGTTTTTCCAGTCAAGCGCGGGCGGCAATCGGGCTTGCTCACGCCGGGCGTGGGCAGCAACAGCCGCGATGGCATTTTTGTTCACAATGTGGGATATTATTTTGCGCCGAGTGAATACTGGGATGCCACGGTTAAGAGCACTTTGCGCGAGCGCGGTGGATTTTTGCTCGAATCGCGATTTGCCTATGCCAGGCGCAATCGGTTCAGCGGCTCAATGGACATTGGATACGACCACGACACTTCAGGTGATGGTAATGCCCACAATTGGCGCTTCAATTTGCAACACCAGCAACGCATCAACGCCACGACCAATATCAGGGGGAGCGGGCAGTTTTCCACCAGTACCAATTTTGACCGACGCAATAGCAATAATCTCTATCGCTATCTCAATCGGCAATTGAGATCCAGTTTTTCTTTTGATAAACGCTGGACAGAATCCGGGCGCAGCATTGACGGCAGCTTGACGTATTACCGAGACCTGAGGGCAAAAAACAATAGCTTTCAGGGCTTTCCCCGCCTCAGCTTTCGACAAAACAGACGCCGCATATTTGGAGGTAATGAACCCACATCTGTTACGGGGCCGTGGTATCGCGCGTTTTACTATGGTTTTTCGAGTACGCTATCCAATAATTTTGCGCGCAATCCCGACCCGGTACCCAATACAGAGCGCGTCTCTATTCAAAATCGCGTCACCGTCAACAGTCAACACCGTCCCCTGGGCTGGCTCGATCTCACGCCGGGCTTTAATTTTGGCGAAGAATTTATATATAGCGATACCGATTCTACAACCCGACGCACGTCTTACAACGCGGCACTGTCTTCGGGTACGACATTATACGGCATATTCCAACCGCAAATCGGTCGGTTGCGCGGCATTCGGCATCGCTTTCAGCCCCGGCTCAATTTCAATTACAACCAATCGGGAAGCATCTTTCAAGGAACAATGGGGTTTGGAGGCAATCGCAGATGGGACGATGCCAGACGCAGCATAAATTTTAATATCGGCAATACTTTTGAACTCAAAACTCAGCGCGACGACGATGTGCGTCGCTTTACTCTGGCGACGCTCAATTTGTCAACGGGATACGATTTTGACGCGCCGAGACAAAAATGGCGACCGCTTCGCACCAGCGCGTCTCTCAAACCCGATCGCCGCGTGGATGTCCGCATTGCGATGACCCATACGCTCTATGACAGCACAGGCCAACGGGCGCTTTTGCATCCGCGTCTGCAGAACCTGACCATTACCTCCAATTTCCGTTTTTCCGGTGGTCAAGGTGGACGAGGCAATATGGTTATCCAGTCCGCTCTTCCCGATGGATACGATCCTGGGTATGAGGATGGATATGATGCTGGATATGGCGGTGGATACAGGGGGGGATATGGCGCAGATTTTGGCTTTGAACGCGATTTGTACAGCGATTTCGGCGGTGCCAGCCAGCCGTGGCGATTCAATCTCTCTCATTATATTGCGATGCGGCGATTCGGCAATACCACGAGCAAAACATCCTGGATCAAAGCAGATATTGGCATCAATCCTCGCCAATTTATAAGAATTGACTATTCGATCAATATCGATGTTCTGCCCGATGCCAAAATCTCGGCGCAAAGCCTATCGGTTTACCGCGATCTGCACTGTTGGGAAGCGCGGTTTTCGTGGTATCCCGCGGGTTTTAATAAGGGGTTCTTTTTTAAGATCAATATTAAGGACATCCCGCAAATAAAACTCGAGCACCGACGCGGCGGATTTGGAATATAAAATCTTTGACCTTGTCCACCTGCCGTAAATAGCTTATAGATGTTTGGTGATTTTGCATGGGAATATCTCTTGAAATCGGCGCTGTTCAGGGTGCCTTTGGGAAACTCCTGAGGATGAGACCTTTATGTCTTTGACAGAATCTGGTGACTTACGAACCAGTGATACGAATAGACCGGTCATGACTGACGCTGATGCGCTACCGCCGTTCCCCGAGGGATGGTATTTAGTCGCAAGCCGCGAATCCATTCTGCGAGAGAAACTGATCGAGAAGACGTGGCTGGGCGAAGAAATCGTCGCATGGTGCGACGAGTCAGGCCGTGTCTGCGTGGCTGACGCGGTATGCCCTCACCTGGGTTCGCACCTGGGTCCGGAGGTCGGTGGTCAGGTATGCAATGGTCGCCTTGTCTGTCCGTTTCACGGATTTGAGTTCGATACGACCGGCCAATGCGTTGCGACTCCAAACGCCCCGGCCCCCAGAGCCGCGAGACTGAAAGTATATGAGACCAGAGAGATTCTCGGCATGGTCTTCGCCTGGTTCGGGAACGGCGGTCGGCCGCCGCAGTGGGACCTGCCAAACGAGCCAACCACTGGACAAGAGTGGTGTGAACTGGGATTCAACATACTCCGGTTCCGTGGACATCCCCAGGAAACAACCGAGAATTCTGTAGATCTGGGACATCTACGCTATGTGCATGGTTACGACAATGTGAATCCGATCGGTTCGGTAACGGTAGATGGTGCCTATTTGAAGAGTTGCTTCGACTTCAAACGCGTTCGCAGGATCCTGGGTGTAAAGAACCTCGTGTATGAAACCTCGGCCATTACCCACGTCTATGGACTGGGCTACTCCTTCGTCGAAATCCACGAGAAAACTATCGATATAAATGCGAGATTGTGGGTACTCGCAACACCCATTGACGGCACCCTCATTGATCTTGTGTTGGTCAGCCAAATGCGGGAAATCCGCAGGCCCCGACGATTCATCTCAGGTCTGGGATTTCTGCCGATGAAGCTGCGGCACAGGTTGATGAATCGCATTTTAATGTCACAACAGAAACAGGATGTCCTGCAGGATGTGGTGATCTGGGAAAAGAAGAAGTATCGGTCTCCTCCCAGGTTGTGCCGCGCCGACGGCCCCATAGGGAAGTACCGCCGGTATTGCCAGCAGTTCTATCCTGATCCGATGGTCGCGATGGGAAGTGGGGATTCGATCTCTGATTAGGCGGTAGCCGATGAGGGCGCATCATGTACGGCTGGCGGTTCCGGAGAGGCCTCTGACTTGAGGGTCCCGCGCGAAGGCGCGCCAGGCGGGCCTAAAGAGGCTTGCGAGCCAAGAAACAGTACAGCGGCGTAAAGATACCCGCCTTGCCGCCCGCGATATAAGCCTCCGCGGTCCGATCCAGGAGTCGGATGACTTCCGCAGAGCCCTTCGGAAAGAGCCGCAGTACTTCAGCCAGCTTCGATCCTGTGATGACCGCTTTACGGCCCCACGGAAGCCTGCGCAAGGCGTTTCCGACCGTCCCATGGCG
>VXRD01000048.1 GCA_009838845.1 Gemmatimonadota bacterium
ATGTGATACATTTACAACCGTTCAAGTAAATAAAATATGCATAACTGACTGATTTATATAAAAATAAATAGACTGTAAGCCAAATGATACACTGTTACAAAATGATACACCAGTCCAACATCTATCTCAACCCCAAACGATTGATCTTTCTATACAAGCTAATGCGTGCCACCCCCAGTTCTTTAGCCGTATGCGTAATATTGCCCTTATATCTCTCGAGTGCGTCTCGAATCAACTGTCTCTCATACTCCTGCATACGATCTTGTAAACGCCCTCCTGCTTGCGTGCGGACATCCGCCTGTGCAGGCAAGTGGTATTCGACAGAGGCATCTGACACCGCGTGACCTACAGCTTCCGAAAACAAATCGGGCGTAATATCTCCCTCTCCTTCTGCCAATGCAACCGCACGCCGAATCTCATTCTCCAACTCGCGCACATTACCCGGCCAGTCGTAATTTGTGAGCGCCTTGATAGCTCCCACTGTCAGCCCCCCAACCGACTTGTTTGCATCTTCTTTTGCCCGAATGAGCAATTGTTCGGCCAATAACGGCACATCTTCGATGTGTTCTCGCAAAGGCGGCATATCAATCTGAATCACATGCAACCGATAATACAAATCTTCACGAAAAGAACCGTTTTCAACTTCTTTTTTTAAGTCTCGATTGGTCGCTGCAACAATGCGTACATCTACTGCGCGATCTACAGTTTCTCCCACACGCCGTACTTCACCTTCTTGCAACACCCGCAACAAACTCCTTTGCAACTGTGGCGGGGCATCTCCGATTTCATCCAAAAAAACCGTCCCTCCATTGGCCGATTCAAAAACTCCAATGTGATTTTCTGTCGCCCCAGTAAACGCGCCTTTTTTGTGCCCAAACAACTCACTCTGCAACAACTCTGGTGATAGTGCGGCACAATTTTCCGACAAAAATCGCTGGTCTTTGCGCGTGCTATTGTAGTGTATGGCACGCGCTGCCAATTCCTTACCTGTACCTGTTTCGCCCTGTACAAGCACGGGAATATCACTCTTTGCAGCGCGTTCGATAAGACGGTAGATCGCCTGCATCGCATCGCTTTGCCCAAACAGATCGCCAAGCTGATACCGCCTTTCGACCTCCTGCTGCAAATATTGTGCTTTCTCTTCCAATTGTTCGTGCATCCTCGCATTGACCAGTGCCACACTCACCAGATTCGCAAATGCCTGTAAAAACGTCTGATCTTCTTCAGAAAATGCATTGTCCATGCCGCGATGATCCACATATAGCGCACCGATAACACCTTCTTTAACATGAAATAAGGGCACACACAATACAGACCGAATGTGGTAGTCTATCACACTTTGGTACCGATTTAGCCTATCGTCTGTCTGGGCATCAATGCTCAAAACAGATTCATTTGTCTCAATAACCCGACGAATAATACCCCCACTCAATTCTTCTAAATCATCTACTTCTACATTGTGGTGACGTATCGCATCAACTACAAAGCCTTGCGAAGCCTCATTTTTGATTGCAACAAGCACCCGCTCTGCTGCTGAATAAACAGCCAGCAAATTACCCAAAATCCGATCCAATAGCACCTTGACATCGCGCTCTGTAGTCAATTCTCGGCTCACCTCGTAAAGCAAGCGCCAGCGATCAACGGATAAGGTATCGACTGAAATTTTAGAACTGGGTGCGGCATTCCTGCCGCGACCATCTTCGTCGCGAGATAATTGACTGAATAACACCTGTGTTCTCCTCAGAAAGTAGGACATTTCCATTTCTTCAAACGCCTGTTTTGCCGCTTCGAGATACTCTTGTGCTCTTGTCATCTCACCGCGCTGGAGATAAAACTCTCCTGCCATCAGCAATGCACGCGCCCAGTGGTCGCCTTTTGATTCTCTTCGGCATTCAATCGCCTGCTCAAAAGCCTCTTCAGCCTCAGTTATCCGCCCTGTTTGAGCGAAAGCAACACCAATACCACAATGTACCAGGGGCAATATGCCCGTGTACATACCCGATGTTTGTTGCACACCTTCTCTGGCTTTTTCTGCCCATTCGAGTGCTACTTCTGTATCTCCCATTCTCGTAGCAGCCGTTGCCGCAATCGCATACGCACGATAAATATAATATTTTCGCGGTGTTTCCAAAAATCGCTCTGACGAAATCTCGGCATATTCCAATGCCTCGGCAAAATCACCGCGTTCCAGAGCTAATTCTCCGAGATACAGGAAATTCACTGCCTCCCAATGCACGAGCCCTTGCTTCTGCCACGCACTAATGACTTCATGGCAAATCGATTCCGCACGGTTGAGATCACCCAGATAAAAATAAACTCTTTGAAGTGAATTAAGTGCCCAAATGCGATAGTTTTCAAGTCCAAGTTCCTGAGATGTTTTTACAGTAGCTTCCAGGTGTTCTTTGGCTGTCGCAAAGCGAAATCCCACCAATGCAGTTTGACCTGCTCGTACTTGTATAACGACCTCGTTTTGTGCCTCTCCCAGGGTAGCATATTTCGCCGTTTCCCGGCGCATATACGCAAGTGCTTCTTCGTGACGCCCAGACACATCGCACAAATGAGCCAAACTGCTCAATGCTTGAGTTTCTCCGTCGAGATCATTCAGTTCCCGATAAAGTTGTAATGCCTCCAGCATATATTCTTCTGCTATTTCTCCATGTTGAAGTACGCTGTGAATACTACCTTCGAGATTCAAAATACGTGCCTTCAAATCATTTGGATCATCGGGTAATAATGTCTTTGCCTCCTCTAAAAATTCCAGTGCTCTATTGTGCTGATCGCAATTGCGCAGTACATCTGCATAATCGCACAAAAAGTCGATAGCGTCCGCTTGCGATTCAAAAGCATCATTCGTTGTCCGGTCTCGCACAGCCTCAAACCGTCTCAATGCCTGGCGATACGCTTGTATCGCCAATGCTTTTTTGCCTACCAACCGCATATATTTTACAGCTTTATCCTGTTCTTCTGCCGCGGCAAAATGATCCGCCAATTCTTCTGTCAATCCTGCTGCATCTTCCATCTCTTCCAGAGCATTGCCAATTTCTCGATGTAACAGACGCCGCCGCACATCTTGCACACGATCGTAAATTGCACGCCGATACAAACCCTGTGAAAATCGATAGCGGTCTTCATCACCATAAGTCGTTAACAGCCCTTCTGCTACGAGGTCGTCCAGTACATCCAATAGCTCCAACTCATCACTGCGCCAAATCGCAGCCAATAATTCAAAAGAAAAATCACTCAGAAAAACACAGGCGTATTCCAGCACCCGCTGTTGCACCGCAGGCAGAGCAGTTACGCGTCTGTACAAAACCTCAGAAATATCATCGGATAACAGGGTTTCGGGAAATTCTCCCCACTGCCAATCGCCAGACACATTCTGCCGAACCACGTCGGTATTCACCAGCGTCCTCACAGCCTCCACGACAAACAGGGGCTGTCCACCCGTTTCTCTGAACAGGGTTTGCAATGCATCCGGCGGTATGGACCGCTCCCCCAACATCGACGCCGATAGATACCCCACCTCTTCTCGCGGTAGATTTTTCAGCTGAATATGAGTCGCCTCAGCAAATTCATTACTGTGTATAAAATTTTCAACTTCCTTTGAAAGTGGCTCCAGGTTAGACCATCTGCAAGTCAGGCATAACAAAAACGGACAGGGTTCTGGATCGCGCAACACATACTGCAAAAATTCCAATGTCAATTCATCAAACCATTGAATATCTTCCAAACTCAACACAACGGGCTGTTTCTGTCGCAGACGCTTTAATAACTGCAACCAATGCTCCATAATAGAAAACTTGTCCGTCTCTAATGAATCGGGTAATTCTGCCACCAAATCCGCCATCCCTTGAAAAGCACTAATCAATGCACCGTATATTTGTCCGCCCTCTTCCTGACCTGCACTTTTCAAACACAGAAAATCATGGATCAGCGCATCGCCCAATAGTTCTTCGATCAATCTCGTTTTACCCACCCCTGCCTCACCGGAGATTAGAACCACACGCTGCTCACCAGCCTGTACATCTTGCAACATCGCGTGCAAGGTCTTCATCTCGGATTCGCGCCCAACAAATTGCGGCCGCATCACTTTCAAGGGCACATTGCGCTGCTCGTCATCCGGTGGCACAAACCCCGATGGTAAGGCACGCACCAGTTCCTCTGCCGACTGATAGCGATCAACAGGCTCCTTTGCCAGCAACTTCAACACAATTTGTTGTATCTCTTCAGGAACAGCGATATTGATTTCGCTCATTGAGGGCGGTATCTCTCGAATATGCTTAAGAATAACAGATATTGGATTTTGTCCAGAAAATGGCGGCGTACCCGTAAGCATCTCGTATAAAATCACACCCAATGAGTACAAATCTGACCGATGATCCACCCACAATCCCTTACCCTGCTCTGGCGACATATATTCTGCCGTACCAATCGCCGTGCCCTCCTGCGTAATGGAAACACTATGCAGATGTCTGAGTTTCGCCAGTCCCATATCCAGGATCGTGGTCTCAATCCCCTCCTCTGTTTCCAAAACCATAATATTGGATGGCTTGAGATCGCGATGCACCGCACCCTGCGCGTGGACATAAGCCAAACCCTCGACGATTTGTTGCACCAGAGCGTAAAAGTACGAAGCTCGGAATCGTCCTAACAGTGCCTGATCGGTAATAATTTTTTCCAATGTCTTCCCAGGCAAATATTCCATCGTAAAATAGGGGCGATCTTCGGCAAAGCCCCAGGTGTATGTGCGTACCAGGCGCGGGTGCTGGAATCTGTTCAACACCTGAAACTCTCTGTGAAAACGGCGGCGCACAGCCTGCTCATCCATCATCTCATTCAAAATTTTGAGCGCGCACTCCCGGCCTTGCTCCAGATCCAAAACCCGATAGACTTCGCCCATGCCCCCGGTTCCCAGGTGCGCCTGGATTTGGTATCTTTTGTCGAGAATTGTGCCGGTTTCAAACATGATCTCTTCTACTTTCAAACTCTTGCTAACTGATTGGGATTTCACCTGAACCCATTTGGCTCTTAGTTTTTACTTCTACATCGGTTTATACATACGTAT
>VXRD01000049.1 GCA_009838845.1 Gemmatimonadota bacterium
GGCGTGGGGGATCTAAAGGCAATGGCGGGCGGGCGCTCAATATGACCAGGCGCGGATTTGCCGTTGTTGATGTGGAATATCGACTTAGCGGCGAAGCCCTCTTTCCTGCGCAAATAGAAGATTGCAAAACAGCCGTGCGCTGGGTGAAAGCAAATGCAAAGAAATACAATCTCGACCCCGACCGTATCGGCGCGTGGGGATCGTCTGCTGGGGGGCATCTAGTGGCGATGATGGGTTTAACGCATGATGAAAATGTATTTGAGACGGATGATCACAGCCAATATTCGAGTCAGGTGCAGGCGATATGCAACTGGTTTGGTCCTACAGATTTTTTGCGTATGAATGATTTTGAAGGTCGAATTGATCACGACGCAGCCGATTCTCCAGAGTCCAGACTAATTGGTGGTCTCATTCAGGAAAATAAGGAGAAAGTCGCCGCGGCCAATCCCATTACTTATGTCAGCAAAAACGATCCGCCCATGCTGATTATGCACGGGGAAAAAGATCGGGCAGTTCCCTATAATCAGAGCGAGTTGCTCTATGCTGCGATGCAAAAAGCGGGTTTGGATGTCACGCTCTACAAGGTTGTCAATGCCGATCACGGCTTTCGCAATGCCACGCAAGATAGCGCGGCATCGCTCTTTGAAATGTCCGCTCAATTTTTAGAAAAGCATCTCAAACCCCAAACGGATGCCGCATCGCCATAAAGGGTATAATGTGAATGAATAAGCCCTGGAGAACTCAATCTCCAGGGCTTTTGTTTTTTGAAGAGACCGCAGTCAGCTAACGAAACTCCAAACTCGCCACAATTTGCTCATATTCGGTTAGTGGATAGCCTGCATCCCGGCTGCCGTTGCCGATCATGTAATACCCCACCCCATTGTGGATGGCTATGGCTACGAGAAATCGGGTGCCGGGATATGCTCGGTTGGAGCGTTCTATTTGAGAATAACGAAATTGCCACTGAATCGCCTCGCCCACCTTGAGTTGGATGCGATGTTTTTCGCCGATAACGCGATATTCATCAAATGCTGGTACCAGGAACCGGTCTTCAAAAGCCTGAACGAGTTGATCCAGTGTCATTGTGTTGAATTCGGCTCGTAGTGCTTGTGGCTCCAGGCGCATTTGTGGACGAAAGTCACTCGTAAGCCCAGGACTGAGAATGCGTACGGTTACGGGCGATAAACCATTGATGTCTCTTTGTGATGTAATAGTTGCGACATCGATACCCCACTGTTCGCTGGGACGACTGACTCGAAATCCCCATGAGTTGTTGGTATAAACAAGCCCGTCTAAACTGGGTTCAGGCTCTGTGGGGATTGGTTTACACCCAGAAGTTGCCAACAGGCTACACAGAGCCAAAGCGCAAAATATTCGGATGTGTATCATATCGATCTCCTTTTCGATCAATCGCGAAAGCAAACAGGTACTGATTATTTGACGCCAGATGGCCTAGCTGTGTTCCTGTCGCGTTGGAGCAATTCTGGATGCAGGCGATAAAATATCGCTTCTATCTGCTTCAGACCCTCTGCTTGCACCACAAAACGCCCATCGATTACGACAGTCGGTGATCTTGTCGGTATCACGCCCAGTGCTCGAGCAGTGGCGTGTATTTCTGTTCTGTTGTCTGTTCCGCTGACGTCAATGCCCATCTGTTTTAAGCAGTTTACTACAGAAGATGTGTCGGAAGTAGCCTTCTGTTTGTGGCATAATAGCGCGTCAACTATCCGCTCTGGAGCGGTCTGTTGTGCCTGCCGAAATAGCGCATTTTGTTTGTCATTGCCCACAAAATGCAGGCGTAAGCGCTCGGGTGCATTAACTTTTTTGCCCCATTGCAAGAGTCGTTCTGCTATTTGTAGTGCTGGAGACACACTAACATCCATAAACAGGTCCATACCATCTAAATTCTGGCCTTGAAAAACCCGCGCAATGGGTGTCAATAGCACAGTTGGTACAAAATGATCGCCAACGCGCTGCATCAGGTGTGCAAACCGATTAAAATGGGCTGTTTTCTCAAATTCATTATTCAGCACATAAGCTGGCACCCGATCCAGCCTATAACGCGCAATCAGGTTCTGTCCCATCTCGCTGTTCACATCTACGGTTTGGAACTCAGCACCAGGAAAGAGCGATAGTGTGGATCGAATAAACGAATATGTATCACACACTGCACAGGTCGCGTCGTTGAGAATGGCCGTTTGAAAGGAAATGGGATCGCGCACTTCGCATTGCGCGCGGGGTGTTCCGCCGTTTAAGCACAGGCCAACTTTGCCCGTATGTACACAATCCCGATCGCTGAGGCACTCGGGAACATCGGTGCAAAAGGGCAAATTTTTATTATTGCGACAGATGAACTGCGCCACCTCATGAGAAGAAGTTTTGACATCGCGCCCATTTACGCGCAATGTGGGCGATGCGTTGATCCCCAGCAGATTGGCTCTGCGAATATTTTCGGCAAATAATGCTTCACCCGCATCGCTTTCGGACAACTCGGCGATTTTGTCTGTGTTCATGTTCACCTGTGTTGCACAAACGCGCCAATCGGTTGCAATGCCCGATTTATTGCGACACAAAATGTAATCCCAGAACCGATCGGGATAAAGCGACATCACAACGGTTTGTCGAATGCCTTCGGCTATTTCTCTATCGCCGTGTAAACTGCGAAAGCGACCCGATCCCGTCGAGGTCGTCGCCTGACATCCCGGCTGTGTTGTCCGTGTCGTGCGTGCGGCAGGAGGAGGCGATGCGTCATGCTTTGCACTTGCTTCGTCTGCGATAAAATACAGATGAAAGTCGATTTGATCCCTCAGTTTGCGAAACAGAGGGGCAAGGGTTTGTTCTGCATGTATGCCATAGGGACAATCTGCCATCACAAATAGCTCGACGAGGGGGCGACCATTTTGGCTCTGCCCTGTTTCACCGTGCCCTGTGTCCAATTTGGTTATTGCGTGCGAAGAGCCGTGTCCCTTGTGATTCACTTCTGCCAGCATATCAGCAAATCGGGTGTCAAAGTCGGGCGTCTGGTTTGCATCGTGACAGCGCTGGCACAAATCGGGAGATGGCGTGCGGCGAATATTGCGGGTTTCTGGACGCCGAGCGTGTTGTTCTCCCGGTCCGTGGCACACTTCGCATTGCACATTTGTAAGCCGTTTGACATCTTTGCCAATTTTGAACCCCGTGGGATATCCAAATCCCGTTGTATGACACGTTACGCAGTCGGGCTGATAGTGTTTTTGTTTTTGCAACAAGCGATTAAATGCATTTGCATGATGCGACTGTTCCCAGTCTGCTACCTCGGCAGCGTGACATCCTTTACACGTTTCTACCCCGACATATCTATTGGTGCCCTGACGCACCTGATCTTCCAGTGCAAATCCCGCAAATCTCGGTCGCGCTGTCTGCTGCAACGCCGAATTTTTTTGAACCAGATTGTAGAATTCATCCACGAGCCGCTTTACTGTGCGGTCTTCGCCAATGGATTCTGAGAGCAATACAGAGGTGATTTTTTCTGCTGTCACCCGTCCATTTTCTACGTTTAAGATCGCCTGTCCAATTGCCTTGCCCTGAGGCTGGATGCCCAGCAACAGGGTATTGCCGATCCGATGGGTTGTCTCGGTAGATCGCGTGCTGATCACGATATCTATATCGGCGATATTTTGTACGAGGTCGCGTTCTGTCTCTCGATCCAAATCGCTCAATACAACTATGAGATCGGTCTTTTGACGCACAGATGCGACCGCTTCCTGGATGCCATCGAGTTTAACATCTATGCCATCGGGCATATTTATGTGTGAGGTACCTGCCCCCATTGCCATACCGTGTACTTCAATGTCCCGTTCACCCGCCACACCTATGATACCTACGCGCACATCGCCCGCGTCCAGAATTCGTACGGGTGCCCCCATTTGCACATCGTTTATCTTCAAGTTTGCACTTACAAAAGGGACGCCGATCGAATCGCGCATGGTTTCAAAGAACGCTTGTCCAAATCGCAATTCTCCCACACCGATATTGGCGGCGTCGTAATGGATGGCTTTCATGGCTTTCAAATGTATTTTGCAACGCAATTGGTCCAATACAGTATCGCCTGCAAATAGACCGCCGGCATCTAATAACAGGGCATTGGGATACGATCGCTTTAAGTCATTTACCATTGTCGCACGCCGCGCAATGCCGCCGAGCTGATTGTCCGCACAACCACACACTTCCAGAAAACTCTGTGTGTCTCCTGTATAAAGCAATACTACTTCCGCCGCTCTACTTTGCCCGATGAGACAAAAGACAGCTAATAGGAGACACAAAACGAAGGGAGATCTTTCACAATCCCATCTGTGTTCATCTGTGTTCATCTGTGGTTGCTTTCTGAATTTACCTTGAAAAAAAGGCCCGATAAGAATATCGGGCCTCACAGATACCATTTTTTTGGGTTATTCCAACAAGCCCAACCTGCTCCAACGGATTTTTTCAAAAATATTCCACAGAGGCTTTTGGCTATCCCAGGAATAATAAATAAATAATGGGTGGGCTTTTACTTTTTCCAGGGACACCATCCCCCAAAATCGGCTGTCGTAACTGCTGTCGCGATTGTCTCCCATCGCAAAAAAGTGTCCCGGTGGCACTGTGCGAGGTCCGTAGTTGTCTCGTGGGCTATGCTGTTTGTGTTCTACTCTGGGGTCTTCGTGCTTAACGCCTTCTGGATTCTCAAATCGCTTTCCATCTACATATACAATTTTGTTTTTGATTTCCACTGTCTGCCCTTCAACCGCAATACACCGCTTGATAAAATCGCGCGATTCATCCCGGGGAAATTCAAAAATCACCAGATCTCCCGGTTGGGGGGTTGAAAATCCCGGTACGCGAAATGAGGGCAATTTAGTGTTCAGAATCGGCACGCGGTCGGGTATTTGCGTGCCGAAGGTCAGTTTATCACCCAGTACGTAATCGCCTTCTAATAGCGTATCTTCCATCGATCCCGAGGGAATGTGATACGCTTGTACCAGCGTCCCCCGGATCAAAATGGCTAAAAATATGGCGATTCCAAATTCTCGCAAGTTACTCCGTTTTCGCTTCTTTTTATTCTTTCTCTTTAGCATAGTCCTTCCATTGTGGTGAGTTGTCGGTTATACTGTGTCGTGCCCTGCAAGGGCGGTAACTGATCTGGCTGCTTTCTTTCAACGATTTTGCGAAAAATAAGTTCGTTCGGGTTGGCCTGTTTCGGCAGATTTGTTTGCCGCGAGCGAAATATCGAGGCTGCGCAAACCGTCTTCAAAGTCAGACAAGATTCCCGATCCATCTCCCGAACGAATTGCTGCCATAAATACTTCGTCAATATCTTCCGATTCGAGCATTTCGCCGATCTCAGCTGCACTGCCTGGAAATACAGTTACACCATTTCCAGCGACGGTCGCTCGCATATCGCGCATGATGATATCAATGCCATTTGAGCCACCGCCATTGCGGAGAACGCAGGTGGAACTCAGCGTGCCCACAGCACCATTTTCAAATTGGAGCGATAGGGCATATACATCGGGGATATCGAGATTTTCGACATCGTTCAATGCGCGGGTGGCGTAATACGCGTGTACTTCTGCAACATCGCCCACGAGGTAACGCAATAGGTCGATCTGATGTGTGGTCTGTTCGACAATTTGCCCACCCGACTGCGCCATCACGCGCCACCACGGCGTGCCCGGCAAACCGCCCCAGCGATAGGCCAGGGCCATGGCGACGGTCTTGTCTTTTAAAAATTCACGCCCCTGTTTTGCCCATCCCGTATATCGCTGTTGATAGCCCACAGATGTCAGCACACCCGATTTTTGAATGGCTTCCAGAATTTCCAATCCCTTTTCCATTGACGGCACTACGGGTTTTTCCAACAACATGTGTACGCCCTGTTGCGCCGCCAAAATCTCTGCATCATAATGTGCAAATGTCGGCACGACCACATACATCGCGGTCAAATTTTCACTGTCCAGCATCACGCGATAGTCGGTATAAGCCGTGCCACCAAATTCCGAAGTTGCGCTTTGTGCGGTTTCTTCTTTTATGTCACAAATTGCAACGATCTCGACATCTTCTATATTGGCTAACGCGCGCATGTGCGACCGCGCACGCCCTCCAGCGCCCACAAAACCCACATTAATACCCATTTATATCCTCCATGTATTTTCTCGTTCAAAAATAGACTGCATGCCCAAAACTGTCAAGAGGCATGCCCATTATTAAGCTGTGTTGTGGCACTTTGCATTATTTTTTTACCACTGGCCCCTGTGGCGCCTCCTTGCTGTACAATGTACTACCTCGCTCGTAAGACGCGACGACTGAACCGTCGGCAATTTCCAATCTGGGTACGTTTTTTTCGAACACATCGCGGTCGGGGCCGCGCATGACAGCCATCTGTTCATCGCTCATGCCCGAGACGAGATCGCCCCACCGTTTTTCCGAGTGGGTCAATTCTCCGCCGCTGCGATTGAAGTTGCGCGATGAGTATTTGTGCAAAATCCCCCGCCGCGAGATGTCGCTTTTCCACGCCAATGTGCCATGTGTGGTGCCGCCATCCATGAAGAAGAGCACGTCGCCCGCTTTCATTTCGACGTGTTTTACCAATCCCATGTGGTCATCGCAGGTGCGCACGCCTGGGGGGAGTGAATAATACGCTTTGTGCGATCCCGGCACACACGCAAACCCACCGTCGGCTTCGGTCACGTCGCGCAATTGCCATGTCACAGTTACGGCTTCACAATAGCTTCGCCCATTTTGATAGATATATCCGCGCCCTGGATTGAGCGGTTCATTGGAGTCGTGCAGGGAATGGCCCGATGTGCCTTTGACCGCACAAAATGCCGTTCCTCCGCCCGTGCGACCACCACTGGCACCCATCCAGTTTAGCCGATGTTCAACTGCCGGATGGGCGAGCATTCTCCGAAAGGGATCACAATGGGGACTGGGCAACTGCGTCAGCCCACCCAACAGGGGCCTGCCCGTGCCCGCGAGACTTTTTGACCCGCGTGCGAGTTCTTCGCCAACGACGATTCGGTCCTCAAATTTGTCAATGGTGGCATTGGCCTGTGCCAGCCATTCTTCATCCATGATCCCGCGCAGTACCAGGTACCCGTTTAAGTCCCAAAAGTAAAATTCTTTTTCGTCAATGCCCGAGTTTGGATTTTTAATCAGGAAAGACGGGTGAAAAATCTCGCGCGATTCGTCCAATGCGATTGCCTCGCCGTCTGTTTTCAAAGTCGGTGGCGGCGTTGTATTGCGATATCCGGGGCGATACAGCGATGCGCGTTGTTCAGGTGTTAGTTCTTCCATCAAGTCGGATACTGGCATTTTTTCTGTTTCAGGGCCAGATCCCGCAGAACGGATCACACCGCGACCTACATATTCGTAGGATAGCAAGCGCTGCGGTCCCTCGCCTTGCCACGGACGCATGCCCTGTACGACGCTCAGACCGACGATGAGCAGATCACCCGCTTTTAGTTCGGGTTGAAAAATATAGTCCCGGTCATCCTCGCCGGTCAATATGTCTTCTGGCGTTTCCACATTTGCCTTGTGGGTACACGGTACGAATACAAATCCGCCGTCGTCAGCCTTAACATCAGAGAGTGCCCAGATTACGCGCACGCCTTCACAAAATCTTCGATCGTTCTGATGATAATATGCCAGCGCGGGATCTCGTGGCTCATTGCCGCCCTCCAGCGGAGCCGAGGTGTCACAGGTTTCGTCGCACAGTATTTCAGGTGCGCGGTCGAGCCTGAAACCGTATCCTACAATTTGATTCAGATACCACACGAGTTGGGGATGGATCAACAAGTCGCGGAATGGTTCGCGCAAATCGCCTTCCCAGCCGAGCATGCCCTCGAGCGATCCGACCCGATCAATCGCGTCGTTTAACCGCGCGATTTCGGGACGGGTCAAAGCCCCCGATATATGCAAATAACCTGTTAAATCAAAGGCGTAATTCTCTTCGTTTGTCATCGTTTCCCGGTCCATTTCAGCCTCCTTGACTGTGATGTACCTGTTTGTCTGCCGATATGCAGGCATGAATGTGGCGGTTTATTCATGAAAAGCTCAAACCGATTCAAAAAACAAGTATAAAATGAAACCCTTATTGACCGATTGCTTGACGCATCTCAAAAAAAACTGCCCATTTAAATGGACAGTTTGTGAGTCGTGACGCTTTGCATTATTTTTTTGCCACTGGACCTTTGGGTGCGTCCTGGCTGTACAATGCACTGCCTCGCTCGTAAGACGCGACGACTGAACCGTTGGTAATTTCCAATCTGGGCACGTTCTTTCTAAACACATCGCGGTCGGGGCCGCGCATGACTGCCATCTGTTCATCGCTCATGCCCGAGACGAGATCGCCCCACCGTTTTTCTGGATGAGACAATTCTCCTCCGCTGCGATTGAAGTTGCGCGATGAATATTTGTGCAAAATTCCCCGTCGCGAGATGTCGCTTTTCCACGCGAATGTGCCATGTGAGGTGCTGCCATCCATGAAGAAGAGCACATCGCCCGCTTTCACCTCTATGTGTTTTACCAATCCCATGTGGTCATCGCAGGAGCGCACACCCGGGGGGGTAGGATAATACGCTTTGTGCGATCCCGGCACGCATGCAAACCCACCATCGGCTTCGGTTACATCGCGCAACTGCCAGGTTACGGTTACGGCTTCGCAATAACTGCGTCCATTTTGATAAAAGTATCCCCGGGTTGGATTGAGCGGCTCATTGGAGCCGTGCTGGGAATGGCCCGATGTGCCTTTGACCGAGCAAAATGCCGTTCCTCCACCCGTGCGACCACCACTGGCGCCCATCCAGTTCAGCCGATGTTCAACGATCGGGTGGGCGAGCATTCGCCGGAAAGGATCGCAATGGGGACTGGGCAACTGAGTCAGTCCACCCAACAAGGGTCTGCCCGTGCCCGCAAGGGTTTTTGATCCTTGTGCGAGTTCGTCGCCAACGACGATTCGATCCTCAAATTTGTCAATGGTGGCATTGGCCTGTGCCAACCATTCTTCATCCATGATTCCGCGTAGCACCAGGTACCCATTTAAATCCCAAAAGTAAAATTCTTTTTCGTCAATGCCCGAGTTTGGATTTTTCATCAGGAAAGACGGGTGAAAAATTTCGCGCGATTCGTCCAATGCAATTGTCTCACCATCTGTTTTCAAAGTCGGTGGCGGCGTTGTATTGCGATATCCGGGGCGATAGAGCGATGCGCGTTGTTCAGGTGTTAGTTCTGCCATCAAGTCGGATACTGGCATTTTTTCTGTTTCAGGGGCAGATCCCGCAGAACGGATCACACCGCGGCCTACATATTCGTAGGATAGCAAGCGTTGCAGTGCCTCGCCTTGCCACGGACGCATGCCCTGTACGACGCTCAGGCCGACGATGAGCAGGTCGCCCGCTTTTAGTTCGGGTTGAAAAAGATAATCCGAGTCATCCTCGCCGGTCAATATATCCTCTGGCGTTTCTACATTTGATTTGTGCGTACACGGTACAAATACAAATCCGCCGTCACCAGCTTTGACATCAGAGAGTGCCCAGATTACGCGTACACCTTCGCAAAATCTTCTATCGTTCTGATGATAATATGCCAGCGCGGGGTCTCGCGGCTCATTGCCACCCATCAGGGGGGCAGAGGTGTCACAGGTTTCGTCGCACAGTATTTCGGGTGTGCGGTCGAGCCTGAAACCGTATCCTACAATTTGATTCAGATACCACACGAGTTGGGGATGGATCAATAAATCGCGGAATGGTTCGCGCAAATCATCTTCCCAGCCGAGCATTCCTTCGAGCGATCCGGTCCGATCAATCGCGTCGTTTAACCGCGCGACTTCGGGACGGGTCAGGACTCCCGGTATATGCAAATAACCTGTTAAATCAAAGGCGTAATTCTCTTCGTTTGTCATGGTTTCCCGGTCCATGTCAGCCTCCTTGACCTCAATATACCTGTTTGCCTGACGATATGCAGGCATGAATGTGGCGGTTTATTCATGAAAAGCTCAAATCAGTTCAAAAAACAAGTATAAAATGTAGTCCCTATTGACCGATTGCTTGACGCATTTGATTTGGCTCTGTAAATTGCGCCTGTTCTTTCTCTAATGCTTGCTTTATTCGGATCACTGAAATTTTTCTGCTGTGAGTAATGAAAGGCATTATAATGGCAAAGTCGCGTCCCAATATTGTGCTTGTGATGTGCGACCAGATGCGCTGGGATGCTGCTGGTTTTGCGGGTAGTTCTGTTGTTCAAACGCCCCATCTGGATCGTCTATCCGAGGGTGGTGTGTGTTTTGAAAATGCCTATTGCGCTTCTCCTGTTTGTTCGCCTGCTCGGGCGAGTTGGTTGACCGGGTGCTATCCCCATGCTCATCTGCAATTGCGAAATTATGGGCCAAAACGAGGAAAAGACTGGGGGAGTTATCTGCCGCAGGACCGCGTTACGATGGGCGATGTTTTGAAACGCGCGGGATATCGCTGTGGCATGGTAGGCCCGTGGCATCTGGGCGATGACCATGCACCACAGCACGGGTTTGAGGATTTCTGGCAGACCTATCGATATCTGGACGACGAATATACAGATCCCCTTTTCGATTATTTTGAACGCGAGGGGGTACCTAATCTCTACAGCGATAAGGATGCCGTCACGCAATACGGAAATATACTGGCTTTTACGACACTTACAGATCCGCGACAGCAGCGTACGACCTGGACGGTTGACCGCGCGATTGATTTTTTGCGCCGGCAAGAAGATGACCCGTTTTTTCTTTTTGTGAGTGTTAAGGATCCGCATCCCCTCATCGTTATCCCACCAGAATTGCTCGAGCTCTATCCGGTAGATCAAATGCCCTTGCCGGATTCTCTGCGAGATCCACTTGAGGGTAAACCGCATTTTCAAACCCGCACAAAATTTCGCATGCCCAATACAGTGATAGATCGGCAGTTCTGCGAGATGATTGCGTACTATTACGCTCTGATCACTCATATTGACGCGCAGGTCGGGCGTCTGGTCGGCGTTCTTGAAGAACAGAATATGCGCGATAATACGATCGTGGTTTTTATGAGCGACCACGGCGAACTGCTCGGTGATCACGGTTGCACAGAAAAGTGTCTGATGTACGAGGCCTCGGTCAGAGTTCCTTGCCTGCTTTCGTGGCCGCGTGTGCTCCCAATGGGTTTGCGCGTGACGACCCCGCTTGCCGGTGTTGATTTAATGCCGACTTTGCTCGATCTGGCAAACGAGGCGCCGCCCGAGAAAATCGACGGTCGCTCCGTTGCAGACGCGATTCTGAATGGTCGGCAACCCAAATCTCAGCCCATTTTTGCAGAGATCGCCAGCCAGGAGGCCGTTTATTGGGAGTCAACAGAAAGAGAGCAGTTTGCCGCGCATGTGATGAATCTCGATGGTCGCTGGAAGTATATTCGCAATCGTTTTGATATCGACGAGTTGTACGATTTGGAGACAGATCCGGGCGAAATGCAAAATCTCGCGCAGCTTTCCAAATATCAACCGCGCATTACAGCTATGCGCCAGCAAATCGCCGAGATGATTTGCCATACGGGTCCCGGTCCTTACGATTGGTGTTTGTAAGTGCAGGTAGCGCGCAAAAAGGAGAACTGACAAGATGAGAGAATCAACAGGTTTTGCCCAGAAAGATCCCATTCCATTTGAGGTGTTTGCGGGTTTCGAGCGGCTTGAGAGTGTCAATCCCATTCTTGCCTGCGAGCCGCCAGAGTGGGCCGCTGCTGCTCATGCATTTGTGATGGATGATACGGTTCACTATTTGTGGGGGAGGAGAAAAGAGGGCAATTATTGGGTTTTGATGCATAGCACGGCTCCGGTGAAAGATCCGGCAAAGATCGCGCACGATCCGCGCAATCCCGTGCTTTTGCCTTCGAGCGAGGGATTTGACGATTATACAATCGAATATCCTTTTCCGTTTTGGAATCCCGCCGATGGAAGGTTCTATGTTTATTATTTGGGGCGAAGACAAAAGCCGCCAAAGCAGACGGGTCTATTGGTCGGGGATGGTGATTTTGGCAAATGGACGCGCGTTTGTCAGACGCCTGTGATTGCCTCAGATACCGCGCACGAGCGACAGGGGTCGTCGCATCCCTCGGTTGTGGTTGTAGATGATACCATACATATCATTTATACGGGGGAGTCGGCAGATCCGCCGACTTTATGTCACGCGACCGCGCCGACGAGCGACCCCGAGGCTGTTACCAAAGATCCCGCCAATCCCATTTTTAAAGGCAGTGGAGAAATGTGGGATAGTTGTGGTGTTCGAGAGGCTGAGATTTTTAAGGGTCCACAGTATTTCCATCTCTTTTACGGGGGTTCCGATGGCGAGACCTGGCGGATTGGACATGTTCGGACGCGCGATTTTCGCACCTTTGAACCCAATCCGCACAATCCAATTTTTTCGCCCTCGCCAGATCCCGATGCATGGGACTGCGATGGGATACTAACGCCTCAGGTGATTGAAATCGACAACCGCTACTACATGGTTTATGCGGGTATGAGAGGGAGGGAGTGGCAGACGGGGCTCGCGGTAATGCGATCTCTATGACTCAGTCTTTCAGAACGCGGTTGGGCGTGTACTGGTTTGTATAGTGACGCATGTTTCCCGTGGCGTTGTTCTGTTTGATGGCGTCGGCGGGGAAGGTATGGAGAAACCAGTTGTTGTAGATTTCAGCACTTTCCTGGGGGATACCCCGAATGACTACGGCGGGTACACTGGTGGCGTGAAAGGTATTGTGGTGGATTAACATGAGATCGCCGGCGATGTGCGTGTCGTCACCGCGATCCCGGCCGCCGTGCATGTCAAAGCTGTGGCTGTTGGCGTTTTCCAGAATCAGGTTGTAACGGGCCTCATAGCTGGTGCCGGGTCTCCCAGTGCCTGCAATGTGGTGGCGGCACCAGTCGAACAAATTGGCTTCAATAAGGGCGTTGGACTGGTCCAGCACCACGCCGTAGCCCAGGCCATAGCGCTGGTTGTGGTGAAAATAGTTGTGATGGATGTGGTTGTCCGTCGAGCCTGCCCGCAGGAAGATCGCGGCGTGGCTCCAGCCCCAGAGTTCGCAGTTATCGACTTCGAGATTGGGGTATTCGGTCTGGATGGCGCGAGAGTTGGGGATGCTGTAGTAGTGCCCTTCTGCGTGGAGTTGTCTCATCTGCTCGGTGCGCCTGAGGGTGTCCGGTCCCTGGAAGCGAAGGCCAGTGATACGGACGTTGGGTCCGGCGGCGATAAAGAGAGGTATGGTTTCGAGTTGTTTGGAGTAGAGCAGGGCACCCTGAGAGCCGGGCTTGCCCCGGCCGCTGGCGAGCGTGATGCCCCCGCGTATGGCGATGTTCTGGTGTCCGGTCAGGTCGATTCTGACGGTATCTACTATATAGACTATCTGGTTGGTACCGGCGAACTCGAGGGCGTCGAGCAGTTCCATGCGGTTTGTGACCAGGTATTCGGATGGGTCAAGAAGGCGGTTATAACCCTCGCCGCCACCGATGGGATTGCCGGTGGGGTTGATGTCGGCACCGAATTTGTCATCTGACAGCAGGGGTTTTTCCTGCTGATCGTTGCCGTCTGAGGAAGGATCGGGGGTGAGTGACTTTTCTTTGTCAGAACAGGCGAGTAAAAGGAGGAGTGCGGTGAGATATCTAAGCATTCCCGACATGTTAATATCCTTCTCTGAACCACTCACAACACGAAGAGAAATTTTAAGCTTAACTTTGTAATAAAATTCTATTGCAAAGGTGCTAATTTGCTCAATGATTCATGATTTCGCGCTCGTCGCCACAGATTTCTCAAGTCGTTCTGATGTAATGATGCCCACTCAATTGTCAAACCCAATGCTCGTGAAGGTAGGTCGCCTGCGATTACCGCCAATGTCTCAATATTTATCAAGGCTTCATATTCTGCATATTCCGCATGGAAATGTGGAGGAGGATGATCATTTACATGTATTCTGATAATGATTCCATAAAACCGACATATCTCAGGCATTTACATTTTCCATCCTTAACCTGGGAAAAATATCCTCGGGCGTTTCTCCCGTAATTTCCAAATAGAGCGAATCTGCACATAGATCTATTTCATCTGTCCAGATAATAAATCTGCCGTTTTTAACTTGAAAATTTCGAAACACGCTTGCATCTTTCCAGGCCGAGAATATACCTTTTCCAACGAGATGGGATAGATCTACTTCGCCTTCAACGCCATCTGAATATTGAATCCAAATTTTATAATCAGCACACGCTTTTGCAGATATGATTTTAATCATCAATAAATCTCCTATGCCAGACTGTGATCCGTTTCAGAATGGTTTATCAACCAAAAACTACGGCAATTTAGTTGATTGATCAAGTCGAATACAAGTCCAACCAACACGGGGCCATTCACAAGAAAGGAGTTCGCAATGCGCGATATTGTGGTCTTTAGCGGAAACGCACATCGTCAATTGGCAGAGCATATATGCCAGTATCTGAGTGTGCCTCTTAGGCAGAGCACGATTAACCGCTTCAGTAACGATTGCATTCAGGTGCAGTTGAACGCCAATTGTCGGGAGGCCGATGTCTTTCTGATTCAGCCTCTTGTGCCACCTGTCCAGGACCATCTCATGGAACTCCTGCAGATGCTGGACGCGGCACGCGGGGCATCGGCTGCCCGTACGACGGCCGTTATTCCATACTACAGTTACGCACGGTCAGATAAAAAGGATGCGCCTCGCATTTCTATTGCAGGGAGACTGGTGGCAGATTTGATTGATACGGCAGGTGCTAATCGGGTGCTTACGATGGCCCTTCACGCGCCGCAGGTACATGGATTTTTTCGCATTCCCGTCGATCATCTCAATGCTCTCCATGTGTTGGCGAGATATTTCCGGGGCAAAGACCTGGCGGATACGGTCGTTGTTTCGCCCGATCTTGGAGGCGCAAAGGAGGCAACGCATTTTGCCCGTCTGCTCAAGTTACCTGTAGCTGCTGGAACCAAGCGCCGCATCAGCGATGAAAAAGTCGTGATTGATTCAATCGTTGGCGATGTAGAGGGGAAGAAGGTGATTGTTCTGGACGAAGAGATAGCCACGGGGGGAACACTTGTGGAACTTATTGATCGCCTTCGGGAGCGCGGCGTTAATCACATCACGGTATCCTGCACACACGGACTTTTTACTGGACAGGCTCTGCCGCGTTTGGGTGCAATTGCAGAGGTGAAGGAATTGGTGACGACAGATACAGTTCCACTTTCTTCACAGAGCCAATGTCCTCCCAATCTGACCAGTCTATCCGTGGCACCTCTCCTGGGTGAGGCAATCCGCAGGATACACCACGGGGAATCGGTCAGTAGTCTATTCACGGCTCCAGATTGGATCGTCGATACAGAATAGAGGCTTTTGGGCCATTAAGTCGCAGGGGCGGTATCAGTTAATGGCTCAATTCGAAGATCACCGATCCTTTGTTGCGCGTGCCAGAGGTCGTATTGCAGTTGCAAATTCATCCAGAAAACAGGCGTTGTCCGAAATGCTTTGCTCAACCGAATCGCCATTTCTGGACTCACTCCAGCCTTGCCATTGACAAGCTCCGAAACGGTCTTTCGCGCCACGCCGAGTGTATGGGCTACTTCTGTCACTGTCAGGTTTAGTGGGATTAAACAAAGTTCTTTTAAAATTTCACCTGGATGAGCCGGATTGTACATTTCCATAAGCATGCTCCTCAGTGATAGTCCACGAGATCCACATCAAATACGACGCCATCTTTAAAATAGGTTAAAGATAATGAAAAAGAAAGCTGTTGTCTTGCTCAGTGGTGGTTTGGATTCTACTACAACTTTGGCTATTGCCACAAATCGGGGTTATGCCTGTTACGCGATTACATTTCGCTATGGACAGCGACACGAAATCGAATTCGAATGTGCGAAAAAAATTGCCGCTCATTTTGGCGTTCGGGATCACGTTATTGCCAATATTGATTCGCGCGCTTTTGGTGGTTCGGCATTAACCGACGATATCGATGTGCCCAAAAATCGAGATGAGAGCGAAATGTCCGACGGTATCCCGGTCACTTATGTACCCGCTCGCAATACGATTTTTCTTTCTTACGCGCTTGCACTGGCCGAATCTCTCGATATCCGCGATATTTTTATTGGCGTCAACGCGATTGATTACAGCGGTTATCCCGATTGCCGCCCCGAATATATCGCCGCCTTTCAAGATATGGCGAATCTCGCCACTAAAGCTGGTGTTGAAGGGGATGCGTTCACGATTCACACGCCGCTTATTGATCTGACCAAAGTCGAGATTATCAAACGCGGCGTAGAACTCGGCGTTGATTACGCTATGACCTGTACCTGTTACGATCCCGACATAGAAGGCCGTGCGTGCGGGCAGTGCGACGCCTGCTTGTTGCGCTTGCAAGGTTTTGCTCAGAATGGTATAAAAGATCCGGTGGCCTATCGGTGAGAGGTGGTTTTTCATTGCCGCAATGTACGCTTGCTAAATTTATGCGGATTTACGATCTTACGGGCAGTTATTGGTACATTCACCTTTAAAGAATTGTGTTTATGTCTGCTCTTTCTCTTGACCAGCTCATTGCCGACTATTGCGATCAAAACGCATACTCGCAACGCCTTTTTAAACGCGCACAAGAAGTTTTGCCCGGCGGCAATACGCGCACCGGTGTTTTTGTCAATCCCTTCCCGATTTACGCGGACCAGGGTGAGGGTGTTCATATAGATGATGTCGATGGCAACCGCCGTCTCGACTTCGTCAACAACGCCACCGCCCTCATCCTCGGTCACGCCCATCCCGCTGTGAGCGATGCCCTGCGCGAACGCATCAATAGTGGCACGGCCTTTTTTGGCCCTACCCAACTCGAAATCGAATGGGCAGAACTCCTGCGCGAGCGCGTCCCTTCCCTCGAACATCTGCGCTTTTGCAGTTCGGGGACTGAGTCTGTAGGTAATGCCTTGCGCGTTGCCCGCGCTTTTACGGGGCGTCAAAAAATTGCCAAATTTGAAGGTGCGTATCACGGTATTGACGATCCGGCTCTCATAAGCTATGTGCCACCTGTTACTCCTGATCTCGGTCCCGAAGACGCGCCTCATTCGGTGCTTTCTTCTGCCGGCCTGGCACCAGCGACGGCTGAAAATGTCGTTGTTTTGCCCTTTAATAATGCGCGCGCTTGTGAACATCTCATTCGCCAGCACGCCGAAGAACTCGCATGCGTTATTATTGATCCGCTTTCTACGGCTGCGGGTATGGCTCTGCCGGATCTCGAGTTTCTCACGCTTTTGCGCGATGTGACGCGGGAACTCAGTATTCTCCTTATTTTTGATGAAATTGTCAGTTTTCGAATGACGTCGGGTGGTACACAGGCGGCATACAATATTACGCCCGATTTGACCTGTCTGGCGAAGGTTATTGCTGGCGGTACCCCGGCAGGTGCTTTTGGCGGTCGCAAAGATGTGATGGCTCTGTATGATCCCACTTCTGGTTCGCCTGCGATTCCTCAATCTGGTACGTACAATGGCAATCCGCTCGTGGCTATCGCTGGTCTTATGACTCTTAAAACCATGGACTCAGATGCATATCGCCATATTGACTCGCTTACCGAATACATTGCCGCTGGTCTCAAAGATGCTTTCAAGAGTGCCAGTATCCCGGCGACTATTGTCACTGCTGGCTCGCTTTTTCGCATCTACTTTCTCGACTATACACCTGCCAACTATCGCCAGGCCGCACAAGACAGTAGCGAAAAACACCGCTGGCTCTATTTCTATCTTTTGAACCACGGCATTGTCATCCGCCAGGGCGGCTGTGTTTCTCTTCCCATGACGAGCAAACACGCCGATGATTTGATCAACTGCGTGCGTGAGGGATTGCGCGTTTGGCCCTATTAATCCGAAAATAAATGTCTGTATCCATACCAGATGGCCTTGTTATCCTTACCTTTGATGACGGCGTCAAATCACAACATACTTTTGCCGCACCCATCTTGCGCGAATGCGGTTTCAACGCCACTTTCTATATCACCGAGGGCTTGAACTTTCTCACGGATAAAACGCGCTATCTCACCTGGGAAGAAGTGCGAGAATTACACGATCTGGGCTTTGAAATTGGGAATCACACGCGGCAACACAAAAGCGTTGCCAACCAATCACGGGAGGAACTTTTATCCGATATCCGCTACATCGATCGGCAATGCAACCACTACGGTATCCCGATTCCCACCACATTTTGTTATCCTGGCTACACCAATACCCCCGAAGCTGTTGAGCTGCTCAAAGAACGCGGTTTTACTTATGCCCGACGTGGCACTGTACCCGAATATCCTTATGATAGGGAAGGTGGTCGCGGCCCGGCCTATAATCCCGAGCAACACGATCCGCTTCTCATTCCGACTACGGGCGCGTCGGGACCGCACTGGAACTTCGACGATTTCTTGTGGTCGCTTGATCAGGCTCAAAACGGTTGTGCCACGGTCCTCACCTTTCACGGGGTGCCCGATCTCGATCATCCATGGGTGCATACCGAACCCGCATTTTTTGAACGCTGTATGCAACATCTCACAGATAATGGACACCGAGTAATCGCCCTGCGCGATCTCACAAACTACATCGCTATGGAGTCCTGATATGGTCGATCCTCTTCCCCTTATTGCCTACGACACGCTTGCAGAGCAAACTGAAGCTCTGTACCGCGATGGCTATGCGTATCTACCAGGTGTATTGACGTCCGATCAAGTGACAAAACTCCGCGATCACATGGACACGCTCACACCGATCTCGGAAAGTTTTGACAAAAACGGGCGCCCTGAAGATGTCGGTTTTATCAATAAACACATCAACAATGCGTTTAACCGGCACGCTCATTTTTTACAATTTCTCGACCGTCCCGGTGTGATTGAGCTCGCTGAAGCTATACACGGCGATGATTGCCACTGCATTGGTATGACCGCATGGATGACGGGTCCCGGTCGTCCCGATCAGAATCTCCATACTGACTGGCTTCCCCTGAGTCTGCCTGCAGATATACTTGAGGATTCTCGGGTGCGTATCCCCATTTTTATTACTACGGCGCATTTCTATCTCGACGATATTACCGAAGCCCTTGGTCCCACTAATTTTATCCCTGGTAGCCACCTTTCGGGCAGAAGCCCCAATGGTGATACAGTCTGGAAAGGACAGACTGAAAAATCCATTATGTGCAATGCCGGTGATGTGGTCATTTTTCGCAGTGAGGTCTGGCATCGCGGTACGGCCAATACCAGTGATAAAACGCGTTTTTTGCTTCAAGTCCACTATGCGAAACGCATGATTACGCAAAAATATCCGCCCTATCTCAACCGTTTTCAGTTTGATCTCGAAATTCTCGAGCAGGCGACGCCGCGCCAGCGCCGCCTGATGGGCGATCACAAAAGCAGCAATTACGATTGAGGAGGGTACTGTGACTTTCTTGATAGGATATTATTTGTGGCTAAAAGTTGTACATCTCATCGCTATCATCGGCTGGATGGTCGGTATTTTGTATTTGCCGCGGCTATTTGCCTATCACGCCGATGCCTCTGCTGATACGGATGAGACATTTCAACAGATGGAATACAATCTTATGCGGCTTCTGCTTATGCCTTGTATGATTGTCGTTTTTATTACGGGCATTCTTTTGATTTTTGCAACGGAGAGCCTGGCGAGCGGGTGGCTTCATACCAAAATTCTACTCGTGCTCATGCTCGCCGGTTTGCACGGCATGATGTCGCGCCAGCGCAAGAATTTTCAACGCGGCGAAAATACCAGAAGCGCGGCTTATTTTCGCACTTTTAGCCACGTTACAACGCTTATTGTAGTCCTCGTTGTCGCGCTGGCTGTTCTAAAACCTTTTTAGTTTCCTTTTAAGTGGGAGTGAAGCATGGCAAACGACGAATTTATGATTCCGCGACGATTGATCAATTCGGACCGGGAAGAAACACCGAGGTCCTTGCTGGACCTGATTGAACAAGGGCCATTCGATTTGGATACGGCGGCGTGGTGGATGTCGCATGTGACGAATGGGGCATCGTGGATCGTGGGGTCGGGACCGGGCGGAATCGGGAAATCGACGACGATGCGTTCCTTTCTGAGCGTTGTACCCGGGGACCGGGCATTTGCGATTGCGATGCCGGGGGAGATCCCGCCGCTCGCAGATCAGAAACGCTGCACGATTGCGCTCGAATTAAGCGATCATCGGCCGCCCGGCTACCTTTGGAACCAGGACTTGCGTGACTTCTTCGACCTATCAAAGGCGGGACATCAGCTTGTGGGGAACGTTCATGCGGATACTCTGGAAGAGACGCGTGAACAGATCGTCGGGGCGTGTAGCGTTCCCGAAGAACAGTTCCATCACATCAATATCATTGCATTCGTCTGGCTGGAAGGTTATGAACGCGGAAACAGCAGGCGGATCAGGGATCAGACGTCGCGGCGGTTTCTCACAAGTGTACATTACACCGATGGTTCAGGCGCTCACGAGCAAGTCTATTCGGAAGGATCGGGACTCTCGCCCAACGCGCCGAGGGATGTGGAACACGAAGCAAAGTGCCGCACTTTTTTGGAGGAGGCACTGGGAGAAGCGTCGCGGGATATAGATGAACTGAGGGAGCGATATCTGGCCTGGTATTAGAAACAGGTGGCTACACGCCAAAATTTTACGTCAGCAATCTTGCAAATAAGAAACGCAACGCCATCTGAGGACTGTTGATGGAACTCCCCAACGATCTACGCTTCATCTCGTTAAAGTACGCCGGACTATGCCGAGCGTGCGCGATAAGCCTCAAAGTCGGTGAGCGAGCACACTGGTCACCATCGTCGAAAGAGGTCTGGTGTATTGACTGCGCGAGTGAGGAATCCTCGGCCCAAGTCGCATCAGATAGTGTAGTGGGTAGTTCTTGGAGCGCGATAAAGAACGCAAGTCCCAACAGCGCGAGCGCGTTAAATCTGGCTGCCAACAGATCGCATACTCCGTGGCAAAAACTGTGCGCATATGCACAACGGTGTATCGAAGCGGAAGCTGCGAAATCACTGGTCCCGTACGTCGAAGAGAACTCTTTGTGGTTCTTACATTCAGGACAAGAGAAACTGGTAGTTGGACAGGACGACTCGACACCGGCGTCTGGAAAACTCGCCAATCGTCTGTCTCGCACGCGATCACAAGACGGGCGGTCAATCATATATGGCTGGCCAACGGTCGTCGTGATTGATCGTGACCATAAGCCTAAGGTCGCTCCTCTTTTTGTCGTCCATATCGAACCGGAACGAAGTCGCAATGACAAGTGGGAACTTCATGCCACAGGGGAGCCGGAGTTCAACTTAGCCATCACGGCAAGCGGTATCTTCGACCCTTCAATCATCGAAGACGTCAGCGACCTGTTAAGTGACAACTTGCCATTCGGAGATGCCGATGCTTTTGCCGCCCTCGCCGGACGAGTGGCTGGCCTGCTTGGACTCAAGATCCTATCGCGACTCAATCCGAGAATGCTCGAAGCGCACGTAAGTCGCAACCAAGGTGTCTACAACGCCGGGGTCACAGTCATGGCCGAGGCGTCTGGATACACCGTCGCTCTTCGTGAGGAATTGCGACAACTACAGACCCGAAAAGACTGGGTGACTACTGCTGCGGCCTTTCTTCTCCCCAATAGTTTCGTGCAGAAGGAATACAAGCGCGTCCCGTCCGAGCCTCTTGCGGCACCGCTTGTATGCAACCAATCACAGGAGGAGACACTTGAGTGTCTCCGCAGAGAACCTCTGACGATTGTGACCGGTCCACCTGGGACAGGAAAAACGCAACTCGTAGTGAATGCGGTTACAAACGCGTGGCTGGACGGCGACAAAGTCCTGGTGACCTCGACCAACAATGCTGCGGTTGATGTGGCCGTTGACCGTGCAGAGGAAGACGTTTGTAATGGCTTGTTGGTCCGCACCGGCAATCGCGATGTGCGCGAGCAGGTTCCGGATCGCATCATTGTAGCGTCATATCAGGCGGAAACTCACGGCGGCAACCAGGCGGCAGCGCGTGCTCAGTTGAAGCGGATCGCCACTGAGCGCACCCGGTTAATGAAGAAACTAACACGGCTGGAAGAACTGGACGAGGAACTGTTGCGGGTTGTCGAGGAGCAGGAGGAACTCAGGCCAGCTTTGAAAGAGACGGCACTAACCCTATGGCCTACTGCCAGTCTTCCCGAACTGCCCATCAGTTCCCACGAAATAGAGATACGATCCAGACGATTGTTGCGGACGTGGTTTTTCCGTCGCTTCCGCGCACGACGCCTACGCAGGCGACTCGACTGTCTCGAAACCGCTCCATTAGAGCAACTGGCTAACTGGGCTCGAATGGATCAGCGTATGGCAAAGCTGACCTCCCAATTGGAAATTGGGCGATCAGAACGGCAACAACTGAAGGCCGCTGTGGGGGATCCGGCGACCCGTGTGCGAGAAGCGGACGAGAAATGGGCAGAAGCCAGCCTCTGCGCGATCCGTGCAGATACCGCGACGCGAATCTGCTCTGGTGCTGATCGCCTGGCAGCTTTCGGCACAATCTCTGCCAACATAGACCATTTCAAACGGGCCATTGGCAATTCGTTTCACTACTTACGAGGCTGGGCATGCACAGCACTGTCAGCGCAACATAACTTCCCTTTGGAATCAGGACTATTTGACCTTGTGATCGTTGATGAGGCCAGCCAGTGCAGCCTGGCGGCGGTGCTGCCTTTGGCTTATCGCGCCAAACGTCTGGCAGTGGTGGGAGATCCATACCAACTGAATCCGATCATTTCCCTCAGCGATGGGCTTTTACAAGAAATCGCCACACAAACGGGATTCAATAACGACGATCTGCGCAAGCGCGGCATTCATCACAAGGACGGCTCGGCCTATTCCGCGTTCGAGTTTGCAGCAAGACCCCAAATACCAGTTCTTCTCAATGAGCACTACCGCTGCCACCCACACATCGCTCGTTGGTTCAACAAAACGTTCTACAGGGGTGAACTCACCATACTGACGGACATCTCCGATACGGCTCAGCGTGACCGTGCCATCTCGTGGTGCGATGTCGAGGGTACTGTAGAACGGCCCGCTTCTGGAAGTTGGCTAAACCGATCCGAGGCGGAACAAACGGTAAAACAAATTCAGGGCGTAATCGAGTCTGGTTACAAGACCGTTGGCGTGGTAACTCCATTCGCCGCGCAGGCGCAACTCATCGATTGGCTCGCAAAAAGACAATTCGGCCAGGATTTTCTGTCCGACATCGGTTTTGTGAGCGGAACCGCACATCGCTTACAAGGAGATGAGCGTGAGGCAATCGTTCTTTCTTCCGTGCTTTCTCCCGGTATGTCCAAGAGCGGCATCCGTTGGGTAGAAAAAGAGAGAAACCTCCTGAACGTGGCTGTGAGCCGTGCTCGTCGAGCGCTGATCGTTCTTGGACACCCGCTCATAGGAGATTTGGGTAGTCCAACTCTGGCCTCTCTGCGTGTCTATCTATGTGATGAGATTGCCCAGAATGAAGGTGTTGCTCAACCCTCAGCCGATTTTCGCACGGACAGCAGATCTGAACAACTCCTGCTTGACGCCATGCAGATCCGGGATCTCTCGCCCTATGCTAAGCTCCAAGTGGAGGGGTATGAATTGGACTTTGCACTACTGGAACAGGGAATCAAGCTAAACATCGAGGTTGACGGCGATCAGCATCTCGACGCGAGAGGCCGACAACGGCGCCAGGACATTGCCCGGGATCGCGTTCTATTTAACCTCGGTTGGACAGTTTTGCGGGTAGCGACGTGGCGATGCCACGAAGAAATTGACTCAGTGATTGAAGAAATCAGGAAAACGCGGGACCGATTGCTTGTCGAAGCCTCTCGCCAGACGTTTTAACGTGACGAGGGATGCCGTGTCGTCTGCGTAAGAAACGACAGAAGGTGGAGACCGCCATGGCGTCACCAGCCTTTTTTCGGTCATGCCTGGATCTGATCCAGCCAGCCTTCCAGGGTGTAGCTCGGGTCGCCGATCTCCTCTGGACGGAGGCATGCCAGGTCGGTGCGGTGTATGGGCCGGATGCCGAGGTCGGGAAGGGTGGCACCGCGCTGGTGGAGGTCGGTGCCGTAGAGTTTTTCCAGGACGATGCCGTTGGCGTCGCACCAATCGCCCGAGTTGAGGGTGGGCAGGTTCTCTTTGGGGTCGAAACCGGGGGCGCCGAGGTGGCGGTGGATCCATTTTAGGGCGACGGTGTAGCCGAAGTAGGGTCGATGCCCTCCCGCTGGTTCGAACCAGCAAGCGATGTGGCCGTCCGGGAAATTTGGAGCCGCGCAGGCCACGGCGTTCCGGGTACCTTCCCACGCGGCACTGTCTCCTTCTGTGTCGATGATGACATCGGCGTCGCCGTTGAGAATGAGGACGGCGCAGTGGGGCGCAGCCAGGGAGAGGAACTCCGGCCAGGTACAGAGGGTGCGCAGGCGCTGATTTGGGACGCGGGTGCAGAACTTGCCGGTGACCGTCATGGTGTCGCACAGCGCCCAACCGGAGACCAGGGCCAGCTTGAGGCGGGTGTCGAGGGCCAGCATCCAGGAGGCCTTGGCGCCGCCGAGGGAGTTTCCCGCCACACCGACGCGCTCCCGGTCAATGTCGCTCCGGGTGAAGAGAAAATCGATGCCCCGCATCGTGTCGAAGACGAGCTTGCCCATGATGAGCCGGCCAGCATCATCGGCGCAGGTGTGGACTTCTTCAGGATCGTGTGCCCGGGTACCCAGGTCGCCGCAGATGTGCCGCTCTTCTTCTCCGACCGGGTCCAGAACCAGGCAGGCCAGCCCGAGTTTGGCGTAGAGTTGGGGGATGTAGGTGTACTGCCACTGGCTTTTGCTGCCGCCGTGGCCGCAGGTGATTACGATGGACGGCATGGGTGCGGTGGGGTGTGCGGGTCGATAGAGCACGGAGGGGACGCGGGAACCGGGTTCGCTCGTCCAGATCCATTTTTCGACGACGATTCCATCCCATTCGATCTGTCCGCGGGACTCCGGAGCCAGGTCGCAGCGGACCGTGGGAATGCCCAGAAGGTCGTGCAGAGCGCGGCGCAGGGATTCGGTTTGCATGGGAATGTTCTTTGGAAGGGCAGCGGGATGGTAGCGTGCCGTGAGACGATGAAGGGCCGGCCTGTAGGTCGGCTCGCCACGAAAGAATGGTGGAGGCGGCGGGAATCGAACCCGCGTCCGAAAGCAGTTTGATAACGGCATCTACGTGTGTAGTCTATTCACTTAGGATCTCGCACCTCGCGCCCCAACAGACAGGGTCGCTGAGATGCCAGCTCGATGGTTGGGGCTGTGGCCCACTCTCATCCGGAGGCCCTCGAGCGGAAACCCCCGCACCAGCCTGCTCTCGTCGGCGCTCTGCCCAGACCACGCAGGCAAGGTCTGAGAGAACGGACTGCGTAACGGTTAGTTAGGCAGCCATTGCGTACGTGTTATCGTCCGCAGTTGCGTTTTTTCCCAATTGTTTTACGAGGTGATTGGGTACCTCGACACGCAGCTATTATCTCTCCACCCCCGTCGAAGCCGTGTCGCCCCCAGCACACGAAAAAATATATCTAAGTTAATCCTTCCAGTCAAGCGGTCCCCAGCCTAATTCTCCTTAAACCACTCTATTGTCTGTCGCAGTCCCTGATCTGGCGTCACCTGAGGTTCCCATCCCAGGAGTTTTTTGGCCAGGGTGATATCGGGTTGTCGCATTTGGGGATCGTCGCCGATTTGTGCATTGGGCATCAGCGCGATTTCGCTTTTGCTCTCGGTTAGTTTAATAATTTTTTTTGCCAGATCTAACATTGAGGTCTCACTCGATGGATTGCCGATGTTTACGGGGGCGTGATAATCCGTGTGCATCAATCGATAGATCCCTTCAATCAGGTCTGAAACATAACAAATACTACGCGTTTGACTACCATCGCCATATACTTTCAATGGTTCACCTGCCAGTGCCCGATTGACAAAATTGGGAATGGCTCGTCCATCGTTTTTGCGCATGCGGGGGCCATAGGTATTAAAAATCCGCACAATCCGCGTATCGACCCCGCTTTCGCGGTGATAGGCCATTGTCATGGCTTCGGCAAAGCGCTTGGCTTCGTCATAGACACCACGCACGCCCAGTGTATTGACATTGCCCAAATACGATTCTGGCTGCGGATGTACCAGCGGATCGCCGTAAATTTCGGATGTTGAGGCCAAAAAAAACTTCGCTTTTTTTGCACGCGCCACACCGAGCGCGTTGTGCGTGCCGTGCGCGCCCACTTTCAGGATGCGAATGGGGTAGCGCGAAAAATCATCGGGGCTGGCCGGGCTGGCAAAATGCAATACATAATCCAATGGCCCCTTCACATAGATGTATTGCGTTACATCGTGTTTGATAAATGTAAAACCGTCCTGACCAAACAGGTGTGTGATATTTTTTGCGCGTCCGGTCAACAGGTTATCCATGACAATTAGTTCGTGCCCTTCATCCAGCAATCGGTCGCACAAATGCGATCCCAAAAACCCCGCGCCACCTGTTAGTAAGATACGCATATAGTTCCTGTTACAGTTTAAAGACGTGATCTTTGTTTCCAGATACAACCTGTGTGGCATTGCGCGTATCGACAATACAGCGCGCGTGCTTGACTATCCATTCATAATCCCAATTGCTGTGATGTGTCACAATTACCACACAATGGGCTTCTGTTATGTTTTTTTTATTTAAAGAGGTACTCTTCAAGTCCAAACTTTCTGTCTGCAAGTGATCCACAAACGGATCGCAATACGAGACTTTCGCCCCTTTCTCCTGAAGCATTTCTATAATATCCAATGCTGGTGACTCGCGAATATCGCGCACATCGGGTTTGTACGTCACGCCCAATATCAGGATGTTCGCGCCTTTCAAACACCGCTCGTATTCGTTGAGTGCGTCGGTGATTTTATCGACCACATACCCTGGCATGCTGCGCGTCACTTCGCTGGCCAATTCGATAAAGCGCGCATTGTAATTCAAGGTCTTGAGCTTCCAGGCCAGAAAGTGCGGATCAACCGGGATACAATGCCCGCCCAGCCCTGGACCGGGATAAAATGGCATGAATCCAAACGGCTTGGTCGCTGCGGCATCGATTACTTCCCAAACATCCACCCCCAAGCGGTCACACATCAGGGCCACTTCATTGACAAGACCAATATTTACACTGCGAAAAGTATTTTCCAGCAACTTGGTCATTTCTGCTGCCTGGGTTGATGAGACCGATACAACTTCGCCGATCGATTGTCGGTAAAAATGCGTGCCTATTTCTGTGCAAGACGGGGTAATACCACCCACGACCTTGGGCGTGTTGGTGATGGTATAAACCCTGTTGCCCGGATCGACGCGCTCTGGAGAAAATACCAGAAAAAAGTCTCGACCGACCTTCAAGCCACTTTCTTCGAGCAGGGGCAATACCAGTTCATGGGTCGTACCTGGATACGTCGTGCTCTCCAAAATCACCAGTTGTCCACGGCGCAGTCGGTCTTTGATTGCGCTACATGCTTGCAAAATAAACGAGACATCCGGGTCGCGTGTTTTATTTAAGGGTGTGGGCACACATACCACGACTACATCGGCCTCATGGAGCACATCGCATTCTCGAGTTGCTGTCAATTTTCCCACAGCTTTGAGCCCCGCTACTTCAAATTCCGATACACCCTGCACATCGGACTTTCCCGATTCTACCAGATCTACTTTGCGCGCCGATGTATCGATTCCCGTGACAGAAAATCCCACCTTGCCCAATTCCACGGATAGGGTCAATCCCACATACCCCAATCCCATCACCGCTATCCGTGCTTCGTGCGATGCGATTTTTTCCTCCAGCATCTGTCTGGGGTTGGCAATTTCTCGAGGTAATCTTTCCGGTATAGCCATTATGTTATCCGCTCTGGTCCGATCATTTGAATCAATACGGCCTTTTGAATATGCATGCGATTCTCTGCTTGATCCACAGCAATGCATCGCTCGCTTGCCATGACCTCATCCGTTACTTCATATCCCTTGTGTGCAGGTAAGCAGTGCATTACATAAGCATCTGTCTTTTTGAGCAATTCGCTATTGATCTGATATGGCATGAATACTTTGGTGCGCCGCTTCTTTTCTTCTGAAAATTCTGGATTGTTAAAAAATTCCATATCAATCCACGTATCGGTATAAACAAAATCTGCATCGGCAACAGCGGCTTCCAGATCCAGCGTTTCTTCAAACAACCCGGTTGCACGCGCTGCTTTGACCAGTTCGGGGTCTGCCGATGGCTTGTTGATCTCTGGCGTCACAGCCGTTATGCGTACGCCTGCTTTTGTGCACGCTGTCACCAGCGAATTGCACACATTGTTCCAGATGCCCACATAAACTACATGCGTTCCCGCCAACTTGCCTCGCACTTCCAGGATCGATAGCAGATCGCCCAGAGCTTGACAGGGGTGATAGCGGTCACAACATCCGTTGATCACAGGGACTTCGGAGCCGAGAGTCAGCCGCAGCAGATCTTCGTGTTTGAGCATGCGCGCCATAATCACATCGGCATATCGCGACAGGACCTGTGCCTCATCGCGCACATCGGCCAATCCAAAGTTGGTGGTCATCCAGTCCAAAAATACAGCCTGACCTCCCAATTGATGCATGCCCACTTCAAAAGATACGCGGGTGCGCGTCGATGTTTTTTGAAATAACATCGCCAGAGTTTGTCCCTTTAGCAAACCTTCATAGCGCTCGGGATTCTTTTTGATCACCAGACCCATTTCTACCGCATGCAAAATATCATCTGGCGACCACGTCTTCAGTGTCAAAAGATCCATATCCATTTCCTTTCTATAAAAAGCGCGAATAGACGAATAGACGAATAGACGAATAGACGAATAGACGAATAGACGAACCCCGCCCAACCACCCAAAACCTCTGGATTGCGGCTAAAATCATGCCGCAATGACGGCCTATTTGTCTATGAACTGGCCTGAACCAGTTGTACCCCGTTCCGTTGATTCGTTGATTCGTTGATTCGTGCCTTTATACCGATTCACAATTGTTCGCGCACAACAGATAGCAAACGCGCTTGCACTTCGTCAACAGTGCCTTTAATCTCGCATCCCGATGCGCGGATGTGACCGCCACCATCAAATTGACGGGCAATGCGATTGACATCCACTTTTCCCCGCGACCGCAAACTCACGCGCTGTTGTCCAGGGTCCTGTTCTTTGAAAAATAGTGCGACTTCAACCCCGTCAATCGACATCGCGTGATCGACCACGCCATCCAGATCGCCATTCATCGCATGGGTTTTGTGATCGACGTACAATGTGCTGATTTGTCCATTTTCGTGTAGTGTTAAATTCGATAGCGCGAATCCCAGGGTTTTCACCGTTTGGTACGTTTGATGCGCAAACATGTTCTCCGCAATCTGTTGTGGGTCAGCGCCGTGCGTAACGAGTTCTGCGGCAACGCGGAGTGCGCGTTCTGGATGCGAATGTTTAAATAGCTTTGTGTCAAAAACAATTCCGGCATATAAACACGTTGCGATCTCAAATGTAAATCCCGAATTACTACGACGGGCGTGCCAGTTTATGAGCAAATAGATCAATTCACTGACAGAACTGGCATCTGGATCAATCACCCGTACATCGCCCTTCTCATCTGCATCTACATGGTGATCAATCACCAGCGTTTTTGTCGCAGGCCCAATCAGATCCGCGACATCCCCAATGCGTTTTTTCGATGTCGTCGTATCCACTACCACGAGGCGCGGTACTACTGGAATTGAGCTGTACACCGACTCTATGCGATCATAGCCCGGCAAAAACCGATATTTGCGATCCGGCGTCTCGTCCGCCACCACAATGCGGTGCTTCTGGTTCTGGCGCGTCAACCAGTGGCTCAACCCCAATAACGCACCGAGGCCATCGCCATCGGCATTCACATGCGTTGTCAGCACGAGTTCCTCGCCTGCCAACAAAAAATTCAGAGCCGCTTGAAAGTCCATTTTTATATCCAAATGTACATATCAATGCAAGAGGATAGCTATTCGTCAACGTTTTAAAATCTGCTCGTGCCGACGTTTTAAAATTTGCTGTCGCCGCTTCTGAGAACTGAGTATGGTGAACAGAATATTTCCCCGTTTGCGCGCCGCCTGTAATGCCTGGACATCCCGCTGGTCCTGGTCTTTTAACCGGGACAAATACAGCATGCGTTGTGCCGCATCTCGTAGCGACTTTGCCGAAAACAACACTGAGAGTGTTCCCTGTCGTCCTATTTTGTATATTTCACGCGCACGTTGCGCTATATTCTGCTCGCGATTTTTGAGTTGTGACTCAGCCAGTCTAAGCAGTTGCTCAGTACGGTTGATTTCAATCTCCAGATTATTGATTTCCTCAGTCAAATTCAGAGATATGTCCTGAGTCTTTTCATCTGGTTGAGCCGATACTTCAGACGAGGCTTGAGGCGTTTGCAGGTCACGCGTTTTTAAGCTGTCCATCGCCGCTTGCTCGGCTTTCAGGCGTGCTTCCAGAACTTTTATTGTCTGCGCGCTTCCGTTGGGAGATAATGCGAGTAGAAGAGCTATTATACACAATATGTACGCTGGTTTTTGCACGCTATACCTCAACCATCCTACGCGATTTCTTTCAACACGTGGTTCAGGGATGCCCAACTGCCTATCGCGCCCAGTACGATGCCCAATGCCACCAGGCAGAATGACAGTTCAATCGTTGGTGTGACTGTCAACTCCGGTACGCGAACAGCCCACCACGGTGATATATAAGCCAACATCAGGGGGGCTAAAAATCCACCGATAAAACCCAATAGTGCCCCTCCAAACCCAAAGATCATCCACACAGTTATATTCGTTGCGCCGACCAACCGCATAATCCCAATGGCATCGCGCTGCGCGAGTACCATCAACTTGGTCGCATGGCTTACTGCAAATGCACACGCAAAACACAACATACACCCAAGCGCGAGTCCAATGCCGGTGATTACTGTAATAAAATGCTCTAAGGAATCCGCCCAAACTTCTCCCACATTTACACCTTCTACAGCACTGTGACCAGTTACAGATCTTGCAACAGTTCGAGCGCGGCGCGGCATATTCTCTCCGGGCGAGATATGTACTCTGAGCGAAGCGGGCAATGGATTGCTCGAAAGCGCATCGACCGTACCCAGGCCAAATCGTGACCGAAATTCTCTGGCTGCCTCGTCCTGATCCACATACACAATTCCGGCTACCTCGGACCTTGCTTCTAACGTGCGCCGCAATGCGAATATGCGCTGAGGTGAAATACCATCTTTTAAGTAAATGTCTATCTCCACCCGTGCGCGCAATCGGTCAACCAGCGCGTTCCCACTCTCGATGACCTGCCAGAAGAATCCCAATACCAGCAGCGATGCCCCAATGGTCGCCACAGAAATTACACCTGCGATTCTCGTACACACAACTCCTTGCCATGCCTCGCGCAATACCAGCGACAATTTCATTTTACTTTTCCATTTTCTCAATTTGTGACTTGCTCAATGATGCCATTTCCCAACTGCAATATTCGCCAGGGATATCGGTTTTCCTGCACTGCATCACGTGTCGCTATGACTACAGCTATTCCGCGTGCATTTATCTTTTTAAAAATAGCCATCACCTGCTCTGTTGCCTCGGAATCCAAATTGGCTGTTGGTTCATCTGCCAACAAGATAAGGGGATCATTCACCAGTGCCCGCGCAATTGCCACTCGTAGCCGTTCATAACCCGACAACTCATCTGGATACACATTGCGTTTGTGCAACAAATCCACATCCGACAATATTGCCTGTGTTTTGCGCTTGATCCAGCGTCGCGAAATACCTGTTACTTCAAGCGCGAAGGCCACATTTTCATAAACTGTGCGATGGTCTAATAGTTTGAAGTCTTGAAATACCACGCCCACTTGTCGTCGCAATCGAGGGATATCCATTTTTCGAATTTGCCGCGAGTCGTAATCTCCCACAGATACCACGCCCGAACTGGGCAATTCCGCAAATATAACCAGCCCGAGTATCGCGCGCTTTTCCGCTTCGGTCTGTCCAATCAGATAGACAAATTCGCCCTGATTGATCTCTAAATTGGCGTCGATCAATATCGGTTGTCCCTGCTGCTCGACACCCACGTTTTGTAATTTAATCACAGGCATGATGTACGACTGCTTCAGTAGTTCCCATTGAACTATTTTTTTAGAACAAAATGCACCCGGTCCGAAAATTCTGTCGGTGGTGCATACCCAAATCCACCGTATGCTCCCACTATATCAAAAGGCGATTTATCTACAATTTCTTCAATCGCCGACAAGGAATAGATGCGCTGTTGATGCACTTCTTTGACCACTTCATCCGTGTCTTCAAAGTGAATATCAAATTTGTTGTATTGCACACCCTTCTCGTAATAGCTGTGTCGCCGATATGAAAATCCATCCCCCGAATCTTCTGACTGCATATTGCTAAAGTATTGCCTCGAATTGCTCTCTGTACAGATATCGACCACAAAAATACCGTTGAAATTTACAATGCGATGTACTTCTTCCAGAGCACATGCGATCAGTTCGGGTGACATCAAATAGTTGATGCTATCGTACAAACACAACACGGCATCACAAGGAGGCAAATCGCTCAAATCGAGCAAATTGCGATGGTAAAATGGAATGGGATAGCGCAACTTGCGCGCCTTTTCTATAGCCATATCCAGCATTTCCCGGCAACCATCCGCACCCATCACATCGAACTTCTGACGGTATAACTGAATTGCCAGACTACCCGTGCCACAGGCCAGGTCCAATACGCGGTTGGGTTTGACTTTGTGTCGTGCGAGCAATGACGACACATAATGCGCCCAATGTACGTAATCCACGTGTCGCATCACATGGTCGTAAATGGTCGCTAAGCGACTATAAGGTGTTGCCTCAGTAGTCGGCATAAAATGAAAAACGGCCAGCCCGTGCCGGCCTTGACCTTTCTACTTTGCGGAGTGATGAGGGGAGCGCACGTCTCAAAAAAATTCTGGTGCCCGTGCCTCATTTCGAATAACGCGATAATATTCAGGTGCTCGTTTCCGCGACACATTGCCCCGTGGAATCGCCAATACTTCAAACTCTAACAGGCGATCGGAAAACGCAATGCGCACTCTCTGGCCGACACGCAAAGCGCGACTCGCCTTGGCTTCCTGCCCATCTACTGTCACAATCCCATTGCCACACGCCCGCTTGGCCTCTGATCGACGCCGCACCAGACAACACGTATTTAGATAGATATCTAATCTCATACTATCCTATTCCAGCCGCACATCCACATATAATTTCGCTCGTGTTTCCGCCAGTTTTTCGCGGAATAATGCTTGCAAGCGTTCCTCTTTGGCAATTTGTTCTAATGCAGTGGCCTCGTCATTGATGCGGAATAGGTTCCAGCCGCCTTCCACTTCTACGGGCAAACTCACATCGCCCGGCTTGAGTGCTCGCACCACCTCTGCATATTGGGGTGGAAGGTCAGTTCTGGGAAAACTTCCCAGAAATCCGCCGCGCGATGCTGTTTCTTCAAAGTCGGAATGTTCGCGCGCAAGTTCGGCAAAATCCGCTCCGTCTTTAATTTGTTGATACAACGCCATTGCCTTTTGCTGCGAGGCTTTTTCGTCTTTTTGCAACAAAAACAAAATGTGACGCGCCCGCACCTGATCGCCCGAGATTTCCTCAACGCGAATAATGTGAAAGCCAAATTGCGATTGCACGAGGTCGCTCACTTCGCCGACTTTGAGACTAAAGGCAACGTCTTCAAATGCAGGTACCATGGTACCGCGTCCAAAAAAGCCGAGATCTCCACCTTGAGACGCGCTACCAGGGTCTTGTGAGTATTCTTTTGCCAGTGCTGCAAAATCTTCACCTGCTCGAATGCGTTCTAAGACTGCTTCTGCCTGGGGGCGAATTTTGTCCTGTTGTTCTGTCGATGCAACAGGTTCAACAAATATATGGCTCAAAGACACGACATTCGACTCGCCGCGCCGGTATTTTTCTTGAAATTCCTTTATATCCCGGGGCGATACGCTGACCTGCTGCGCCAGTATTTCATACATACTGCGTTCCAAATACTGATTGCGAAATTGCTCCCTGAATTTATCTCGCATCTGTCGCTCGGTCAACCCCGCTTTTTTTAATTCTTCGGCAAAAGCCGCTGTGCCAAATTGTTCCTTAAACTGGCGAACCTGCGCCCGCACCATTTCTTCCACGCGCTCGTCATCTACCTCTATGCTGTCTTCTCGCGCTCTGACCAGTAATAAGTTGCGCTGAATTTCATTTTCCAGCACCTTATTGAACATATTCTCAAGCTCTGCCTGCGGTACGGTTCGCACATCAATTCCTCGACCGATCAATTCCATCCGCAGTTTGTTTTCCACATCGGATCGCAGCACAATTTTGTCATCTACCACTGCTATAATTTTATCCAATAAGACAGGCTGTGCACGCGCTGTGCCCGCGAGCAGAAATACTCCAATCAGCAAGTTGATAAGCAGCGTTTTCATGTCGATAAATTCCTTGTATTAGTAGTCGGTTCAGTCCTCACTTTGCACTATTCAATTGCTTCCAATCCACTGACCATTCAATCCGTTCTTTGAGTTCGGCAAGCAATTTGGCGCGTTGCGCACGTCGGCGCTCGGTCAGGATGCGTTGCTGAATCTCGCTGCGCACATCGACCAGGTCGCGTATTGAACCCGTGTCGTTTCGATCCATTACTTCGATGATATGGTAACCCAACTCGGTACGCGTGCGTATCCGGTGTCCCAATTTGGCATCCCAACATGCCGCCCAAAAAGAAGGGTTGACCATATCTTCGGTAAAGTACCCCAGATCGCCACCATTTACAGCCGACTGATCGATTGAGACTTCGCGTGCTACCTGTTCAAAAAACTCGCCCTTTTGCAGCCGGTTCCACGCCCGAGTCTGTGCATTTCGGTCTGCCACAATGAGGTGCCGCACCCTGAGTTCGAGTTGATCGCGCTCGAAATCTGCACGATGTTCTTCGTAATAGGTGAGAATTTCATCCTCTGAGACTTCGGCATCGCGTGCGTGCGTGCGTGCCATCAATTCGCTCGCCAACAGTTGCCGAACAGCGCGATCAATGCGATCTGATATTTCGGGGTCCTGGTCGAGTTGTTGTCTTATGGCTTCTCGATAGAGGAGTTCTTCCGCGATCCAATTTTCGACCAATATTTGTTTTTCTTTTGGCGAGATTGTGCCTGCAAACGGAGGGGGAATACGCCTCTCCAATGCTTCTTTGGTCAGATGGCGATTCCCCACTTGCGCCACGATGGAAACTTTTTGTGGCCTCTCGCATCCCCACATGCCAATCAGGCAGATTATCAGGCCAATTTTCAAATACCGCGCTCGCTTCAAAACGCGATCCCTCGTTACATTCAAATACTTCGCATATAGGCTCTAACTATTGGACAGCAAATAAAGTTCCAGACGGTAAACGACAAAACGAATCTACGAATCTACGAACCCCGCCCAAAAAACAACCTCAGATGGATGGGCCTCTAAATTGCATCTATTCGCTGATTCGTCTATTCGCTGATTCGTCTATTCGTCTTCGAATATACGCCTTCAAATTAGGCTCTGCAACACATTTTTAGCCGATTCTAACCGCGATTGCGGTCCCTTTCCAATTAGTGCGACTTCGATTTTTGGAGGCTCTCCCAGGGCAAATTCCAGGGGGATTGGTGACTGTGTCACCATCCGTTCGATATCTGTTCGCATCAGGGGTTTGTCTGGCGACAGGGTCATTGTCATGGTCTGTCCGATTTGCAACTGGGACAACCTGAGTTGGCGGGCCAAAATTTTGACCTGTAAGATGTCTAATAATGCGGACGTGGGGTCGGGCAAAGGTCCAAAGCGGTCCGCGAGTTCTTCCTCTATTGCCAGGACTTCCACTGTTCGCCTTATCTGGCCCAATCTCTGATAAAACTGCATTTTTTGATCTGCATCTGGAATATAGTCGTCTGGAATATACGACGAGACGGACACCTGTACATCTGGCTCAATCGCAGGTTCAGTCTCATCGCCTTTAATTTGCCGCACGGCTTCGTCCAAAAGGCGCGTGTACAAATCAAATCCCACGGCTGCTATATGTCCGTGTTGTTGCGCGCCGAGCAAGTTGCCCGTGCCCCTGATTTCCATGTCCCGCATTGAAATGTGAAAACCCGACCCTAGATCTGAAAATTCTTCGATGGCGCGCAATCGCCTCACAGCCGGTTTTTTGAGTGCTTGCCACGACGGCACAAATAAATACGCATATGCCCGCCTATTCGACCGTCCCACCCGGCCTCGCAATTGATACAACTGTGCCAATCCCAGGCGATCTGCCCGATTTACGATTAGCGTGTTCGCGTTGGGAATGTCCAGTCCGGATTCCACGATCATGGTCGAGACCAAAACATCGTATTTGTGCTCAAAAAAGTCCATCATCACTTTTTCGAGTTGTCGCTCGGGCATTTGTCCATGTCCCATACCAAAACGCACCTGCGGTAGCAGGTGAGTGAGAAAGTCCATCGTCGTGTGCATGGATTGAACCCTATTGTGGACAAAATAAACCTGCCCACCGCGATCTACTTCCCGTAAGACCGCTTCGGCAATGCGGTCTTCTTCAAAAGCCAGCACTTCGGTCTGAATTGGCAAGCGGTCTTTGGGCGGGGTTTGTATGACAGACATATCGCGTGCGCCCATCAGCGACATGTGCAGGGTGCGCGGAATAGGTGTGGCGGTAAGTGTCAACACATCTACCAGGCGTCGCATTTCTTTTAACCGCTCTTTGTGCCGCACTCCAAAGCGGTGTTCTTCGTCTATGACCAGAAGGCCGAGGGATTTGAAGTTGACATCTTTTGACAACAACCGATGCGTGCCCACCACGATATCTACGGTGCCTTTCTTCATTGCTTCGAGGGTTCGCGTCTGTTCGGCCCGCGTTCGGAAGCGGCTCAAGACTGCTACATGAACGGGAAATTCGGAAAACCGTTCGCAAAATGTGCGATAATGTTGTTGCGCCAATATGGTCGTGGGGGCGAGCACTGCTACTTGTTTGCCATCTAAAATTGCCTTAAACGCCCCGCGAATCGCCACTTCTGTTTTGCCATATCCCACATCGCCACAAATCAAGCGGTCCATGGCAGACTGCGCTTCCATATCTTTTCGCACGGCGTCAATCGCTTCTTGTTGATCCCGGGTTTCGCGATAGGGAAACGAGGCTTCAAGTGCATTCATTTCTGACCCGTCAGACGAAAATGCCATGCCCGGTTGCGCCTTGCGTTCGGCGTATAATGACACGAGCTCTGCCGCCATTTTGAATATGGCTTTACGCGTCTTTTCCTTTAGCCGCTCCCATGCTATTGTGCCCAATTTGCTCAATACAGGTACTACGCCATCTTGGCTTGAATATTTTTGCACCTGATCCATCTGATCCACGGGCACAAAAACCCGATCCCCATCCCGATATCCAATGGTCAGACAATCGCTGGACATGCGGCCTATTTCAATTCGCTTCACGCCTTCAAACCGACCGATTCCGTGATCTACGTGTACGACAAAATCGCCGCGCTGAAGTGCGGTCACGGTCTTGATGGGCTGCGCGTCTTGAAAACGTCGATACCGCCGCCTGCGATGTACGCGACTGTAAATTTCGTGGTCGTTGATCAAAAAGACTTTGCCGGGGCGGTATGTAAATCCGGATTGTAGTGTGCCCACGTACAGGGAGACCACATCAGCACTTTCTTCCAAAATTTCTTCCAATCGCGCTTTTTGTCCATCACTTTCACACAGAATGACCACTTCATAAGCGTCCAACCAGTGCTTTCGCAAATCCTCTTTTAACAGTTGCACATGGCCTTCGTAGTGTCGCCCACTCTGTCCACCCAAATCCACCACTTCCTCAGATGCCCCTCCCAGTGCGCGATTCAAGACCCGGGGCATGCGTTCCAATTGCCGAAGCACGGTTTCCGGTTGTCGGAGTACACACCGCGCTGGCAAGGGTTCTGTTTCCGCCCGCCGTTTTTTTTGTCGCTGTGCGATTTGCTCACACGCGTGCCAGGCGTTATCCGCGGCATTAGCGATGCCATCCGGGTCATCGAGGACGAGCCAGCATCCTGCGGGCACGTAATCCAGCAATCCCGTTCGTTCGCCATATAACACACTCAAATAGTGTTCCTGTCCTTCAAAAATGCCTTCGCGTTCCAGTAAGTTTCGCACCTCGGGCAATTCAATGTCCAGATCCCGTTCTGCTATTTCCAGGTTTTCCAGATAAATATCTGCCAGTGTAAGCGGAAGTACGCTTTCTCGACAGGGCAAAATGCGCGTTTTCTCCATTTGCTCGATAGACCGCTGCGTGCTAAAGTCAAATGCCCGGATGGATGAAATTTCATCGCCCCAAAACTCCAGTCTGATCGGATGCGCGTTGCCAAACGAACAAATATCCAGGATGCCGCCGCGCATCCCAAATTGTCCCACACCTTCCACGGTTGTTACCCGTTCATATCCAATTTCCACCAGATGATCCGCCAGTTGTAGGGGCGATGTTTCCTGTTCCAGACGAAGCGTTTTTACACTCAAGTCAAAGAGGTCTGGAGGTATCGTGTGTCCCATTAGAGCTTCGATGGGTGTGACCACAATGCCGCTGGCCTCCCGGCGTAGCTGGTCCAATGCTTCCATCCGCAAGCCCACGACATCGAGGTGCGGCGAACGCCCGTCAAAATGGGCTACATCCCAACCCGGAAAGTAGCCCACATGGTCTTCGTCTAATAGCCGCTCCAAATCATTGCGCAATAACTCGGCGCGGTCCTCATCTGCACATACGACTACCACGGGGCCAGGTACGGTTTCTTCAATCCACGCGATGGCAAATGCCGATAGCGATCCTGATCCTCCGCGCATGGTTATGACCCGCTCTCCCGATTCCAGTTTTTGCGACAAGTCCTTAAATGGCGTCGAGTTTTTGATTCTGTTGTACAATCTGTCAACGGACATAAATTTTAACTTTCCTCCCAAACAGTACACGCCAAAAAGCTCGACACATGATATGCGTCGAGCTTTTTGGCAAATGGCGGGGTAGACGGGGCTCGAACCCGCGACCACCGGCGTGACAGGCCGGTACTCTAACCAGACTGAGCTACTACCCCAAGTTCAATTATAAAAATGATCTTCAAAATTCCATGAAGGTCCGAAAATTTAACAAGGTGTCTTTTTGGTGTCAAGCAAATTTAATACATCATACCCCTTGTTTTTGGCATCTCATCTCGTTATGTTAGGGCAAAACTCTCAAAGGAGGATTCTATGACCCGACGCGATGCCTTATGGATCGTTTGCTTCCTGATCGCAGGTGCGCTCGGTCTAACCTGTTATATACAGTTTTTTGACCGCGCGCTTCCAGTTGCTTCGCTCAATTTTCGCGTTGATCGCGAACAAGCACATCAGGCTGCCGAAGCGTATCTTAACCATCTGGGTTACGATCTCACAGATTATGAAAGTGCTCAGGTCTTTTCATACTCCAGCCTGCCCCAGGTGTTTCTCGAACGCACCCTGGGTCTTGAGGAAACCAACCGTCTCGTGCGTGAGTGGGTCTCGGTATGGTATTGGAACATCCGCTGGTTTAAGCCGCTGCAAAAAGAAGAATTGCGCGTGCGTATTGATCCCGGCGGACGCATCGTAGGGTTTACGCATAGTATTCTGGAATCTGACGAAGGCGCGAGTCTTTCAGAAGAAGATGCCCGCGTTATTGCGGAAGTCTTTCTAACCGATGTGCAGGGCTTTCAACTCGACGATTACGAATCTATCGAAGCGTCGAGTATTGAGCGCCCCAATCGAATGGATCACACTTTTACTTACCGCAAAAAAGATTTTGTTGTGGGCGATGATGGGCACTACCGTTTGCGCGTTACGGTTAAGGGCGACAAAGCGGGTTATTTTGCCGAATATCTCAAAGTGCCCGAAACTTTTTCGCGCAATTATCGAGAAATTCGCTCGCGTGCGGGCCTGCTCACCAATATTGCTTCGGTTTTCTTTTTTGCGCTGGGTATCGCAATGGTTGTCGTGCTCGTGCGTAAATATCGCCAGCACACATTGATATGGCATGCTGCTCTTGGCGTGGGTATTCTCGTGGCTGCTACCAGTTTCCTCGGTGCCGTCAATGGGTATCCGCTCACGCGTTTCGGTTACGATACCACGCAGTCATTTGTTTCTTTTATTCTCACCTTTATCTTCGGCGGTCTGTTGAGTGCAGTGCTGAGCGGGGTTATTATCGCGTTGTCCGGTACAGCCGGGGGGGCTGCCGCTCAGGATGTGGAAGGCTGGAAAAATCCGCTCGCGCGTCTGTCTCTGCGGGGCTGGCGATCTGCGAATTTTGCGCATGTCACCCTTGTCGGTTATGGGCTTGCATTTGCCCATCTGGGATACGTCACCATCTTTTACATTTTGGGCAATGATTATCTGGGGGTCTGGTCTCCCGCGGCGATGACACAGTACAGCAATACGTATAGTACTTACTTGCCGTGGATTTATCCCCTGCTTATCGGTCTTCTCGCTGCGACGATGGAAGAATTTTTCTTCCGCCTGCTCGCCATTTCCCTGCTCATTAGGTATCTAAAAAAGACCTGGTTGGCCGTGCTCATTCCCGCGATTGTGTGGGCCTTTTTGCACGCGAATTATCCGCAGGAGCCTATTTATATTCGCGGTCTTGAACTCACAGTAGTCGGCGTTATCTTTGGCATTGTGTTTTTGCGCTACGGTGTTTGGGCAACGATTATTTCGCATTATGTGTACAATTGCTTTCTCGGCATTTATCCGATGGTGCAGTCCGATAGTCTCTACTTCAAGGTCTCGGGTATTCTGGCGGTTGCGATTATCTTTATTCCTGCCATTCCCGCTATTTTTGGTGTGATTACGGGGCGCTATAAAGAGATTGAGGAACCCGAGGAGGTTTCGCCCCCTGAACCGCCAGAGGCGCCAGTATCCGAAACACCGATTTCCGAACCCGAACCACCCGCTGACCCCGAGGTCGAACGCAAAACCCTTTCGGATTATCTCATTCCCAAAAGTGGTCTCGTCGTTTTTGGCGTTCTGGGGCTGATCGGTTGGTCCGTGTATTTTATATCCGACCTCCCGGGATTTGCCAAATACGCCCGCGAGTCCATGATCACACGGGCCGAGGCGATTGAGAAGGCAGAGGACATCCGGCGTCAACTCGGGCTCGATCTCGAAAGTTATCAACGCACCACGTCATTTTCCAGTGGTTTTGGATCTGGCCATTTTACACATCTTATCCGAAATGTCGATCTGGCGCGTGCGGACACGCTCGCTGCTGAGCATACAGCTTCGTGGCGCTGGAGGGTGCGCTGGTTCAAACCTCTGGAAAAGGAAGAACTCACCGTCAGTATTGATGGCAATGGCGATTTATGTCGCATATCGCATTATGTCCCCGAAAATCGGGAAGGCGCAGAACTCAGTACGGAAGAAGCGCAAAAGATCGCCGAGGTCTTTCTATCCGAATATTTACAGCGCGATGTGACAGATACTGCTCTTTACAAACGCCTTGAAGCTCGTTCGCAAAAACGCGAAAACAGAATGGACCACAGTTTTGTGTGGGAGCGCACGGATATCAAAGTTGAAGAGGGAGAATTTCGCATTATTGCCTCTGTACAGGGCGATCAAATCGGTCAGACAAACGCATACTACAAAGCACCCGAAGAGTTTTTGCGCAAATTGCGCGAACGCACGGCCAAAATTACCATTGTCTCTACTGTCTCGACAATCGCAGTTATTGTTACGGCTGTGCTCGCCATTATTTTCTTTTTACGCGCCTATCGCGATGGACATGTCAACTGGCAGTTGCCCATTCGCGTTGGCATTCTATCTGGTGTGTGCTTTGTACTCGCAACACTCAATAATCTGCCTGCGTTCTACGCAGGTTATAATACCAGTGAAGCAATGAGTACTTTTCTCGGAGATAAACTCATTGGCTTCATCATAGGACTTGTTACTGCTGCGATCATGGTTTTTTTACTTTGTGCGTTTGGCGATACGATGTATCGCCGTGAACGCCCCCGTGAGATGCAAATTTCCGATTGGATCGATGTGCTCCGCCTTAAGATAAATAGCGGGGCACTCTGGTGGCAGGTTGCCTTTCTGGTCGTATGCTGTTTGGGTATTGCCAGGGGGAATGGCATTTTTTCGTCTTATATCAATTTCACCTATCTCGGCGATTATCTCGTCGCAGGTGGTGGTAGGCCCCCTGAAATCAATAGCTATTTCCCCGCATTTGGGGAACTAATCGACGAAGTCAACGGTATGCTCATAGCTCCCTTTGCCATTCTGGGTATTCTGTTTGTCTGGTGGCGCGTGATAGGCAAGATAAATCTGGTTATTCTCGGCGTATTGCTCGTGCTTATCTTTCAATCGGTGATCTCGCCAGCAAAAGACTTTTACCACGCGGGCATTCTTCTCGCCAAAAGCATCCCATATTGGGTGATTATGGCTTTCCTCATTTTGAAGTATATCCGCTTCAATCTGCTCTTTTATGCCGTGATGGCCTGGTGTTCAATTATTTTTGTTGGCATTCGCTATCTCAAATACGATCCCGGTATTTACCAGATCAATGGCACTCTCATGATCCTCTTTGGCCTCGTTCCCCTCGTTCTCGCCGTTCTCGCATGGTACAAAGCGCGATCCTCTGTGTAGGAGGTGTCTGTGACCCCTATCCGCACGGCCTGGCCGACTTCGGTAGCGGAGGAGGCTTACTGGCAGTCGATTCGCAAGGAGTACATGATTGCGCCGGATGAAGTTTATCTCAATACTGGCTCTTTTGGTTCACAGCCCAGACCCGTGTTTGAGAAGATGTTGGAAATATTGGAGGATGTTGAACGCAATCCTACGCGACATCGAGCGGAATATAACAGCGTTATAGATAGCTCTCGTGCCCACCTGGCAGCGTTTATCAATGCGCCAGCAGAGGATATTGCTTTTGCCACCAATGTTACTATGGCTATCAACATGGTTGTGCATGGGCTGGATTGGCGTCCGGGCGATGAAATCCTGGCTTCAGATCAGGAATACGGTGCGATTGACAACTGTCTGCATTTGGCTGAGCGCCGCTATGGCGTGGTGGTCAAGCGCGCCGAAATTCCCATTCCTCCCGAACATCCCAAAGATATTCTGAATGCTTTTGAAAGTGAATTTACAGACCGCACCAGACTGGTTTTTTGCAGCCATATCACCACCCGCACGGGGCTGATTACTCCGATTAGAGCACTGGCCCTACTGGCGCATGATCGCGGTGCGCTGATTGCAGTAGATGGCGCGCACGCCCCGGGGATGATTCCGCTGAACTTGCGGGACCTCGGTTGCGATTTTTACGGCGGCAATTGTCACAAATGGCTCTGTGCGCCCAAAGGCACGGGTTTTCTTTATGCATCATCTTCAATGCAAGAGCGGCTCAATCACGTTGTTGTGAGTTGGGGATATAGCCAGGAAGGCGCGAGGAGGGGGGCAGACGGCATTTTGCGGATCAATGACCGTCCGTTTATGTGGGGTATTGAGAACTGGGGGACTCGAGACCAGGCCTGTTTTGCAGCGGTGAGCGCAGCGGTTGAATTTCAAGAGGCGGTTGGCAAAAAGCGAATTCGGGAACGGGGACAACAACTGGCGGCGTATCTGAGAGGTCGTTTGGCTGCAACTGGTTGGGCAAAACTGCTTACGCCTTCCGTGCCAGATCTATCTGGTTCTATCTCGGCTTTTCATCTTTCTGGATTTGACGACCTGGATCTTCTTTATGAGCGATATCGGATTACTGTGCCGACTGCAAAGAGCGATGGTGTTTACTGGATGCGCGTTTCTACCCATATCTGCAATGGCTTTGATCATGTAGATCGTTTGATAGATGCGTTATATGAAGAAAGAGATGCCTGAATTGTTGTGTTTAAGAATTTACTTCATGAAATCCTCTGGGCAAATCTTCTCCCTTTACAAGTGCGGCTTTCAATGCGCGTGAGTGCTGACAATTTCCTCTGTATTGAAATCCGCGGCATGCACAGGACACGTCGTTTCCATCTACTTCTAATTCGTAAAAAGCCCCTGGTCGTGATGAACTCTCCGCACGATACTTTGTAATTTTGGGTCCACTCAATACCCGCGCCAAAATCTCAATGGCTTCTTGCGATGGTTGTTGGCGTTCAACCGGTTCACCTGTGCCAAATGCCTCTGCATGCGCTTCCCGGAAGGTTGCGCTTGCCTCGCGCAACACTTCGCCCACTTGTGCGCTGTCTATGTCCCTGAGCAAGGCATCTACTCTGGGTTGTAACACGTTCATAATGCGTCGCATTTCACCCATTACATCGCGATGGAAGTCTTCGGGCAGTGCGCGGCCTTCTACCATTTGATCAATCAAATCCGCTTTTGTTTCCAGTACTGTGCGTACAAATGTATCGACTGTATCAAGTCCAACCATATAAGTTACATTTACCATACCCGTCTGCCCAATGCGATAAGCCCGATCTTCGGCTTGCCAGTGATTGACGGGTACCCAGTCCAGATCGTTAAAAATGACCTGGCGAGCCGCTGTCAGGTTTAGCCCCACGCCGCCTGCTGTGATATTTGCCAGCAATAATCGCACGTCATCGTCTTCCTGAAACCGATCCGCCCTTTCTTGTCGTTGTGCTACCGGCACTTCACCTGTGATGACCACGGCCTGGTCGCCGAATTTTGTTTTTAAAATTTCCAGTGGGCGCAAGAAGCACGAAAATACTATCGCTTTTTCTCCTTGATCCACCACATTCTCTACAAAGGGCAATGTCGTTCGCACTTTGGATGTCGCCAATCGAAGTCTTGCCCTTGTCAACTGTCCCAGCGCGCGTCCCCGGTCTTCAGATGACGAGGATTCCTCCAAAGCCTCTCGCACTCCTCGCCGAGAGTATTTTTGTAGTAGTTCCAGGACGGCTGTGCTCATTCGATGCGCGACTCTACTCGATACATCTACATCCAACCACGTCCGTATCTTGGGTGGCAAATCCAGGACCTGATTCTTTGTCCGCCGCAGCATAATTCCGTGTAAATGTACAGTTAATTCTTCGATATTACTCGCGCCATCTGTTACCCATCCGTATTCCCCCTTATACGCATCGCAATACCGTTTTGCAAATCCCATAAAACTGCGTCCCAGTGCATGTCGGGCAAGTTGTAGCAATGGGAAGAGATCTCTTGGCCGACTCGTCAAGGGCGTGCCCGTTAAGATATGTACCACTGTTTCTTCGGGCAATTGCCTCACCAGTTGCACAGAAAATTTGTGCCGCTGACTGCGGTGGTTTTTTAAATAATGCGCTTCGTCAAAGACAACGCCTTTCCATCCCAGTGCGCATAACGCATTGATGTGCTTGCCCAGGATATCGTAATTGATAATCGCCCAGCCCTCAAACCCAGCCTCGGGGGGATCGTCCGGTCCAATAATCCATGTCTGTACACGGGGTAGAACAACCGCAATTTCTCTCGCCCAATTGCGCTTCACTGTTGCCGGGCAAATCACCAGATACGGTCCCTGAGGTTCGGTTTGTGACATCGCTATTACGGATTGCCGCGTTTTGCCCAGTCCCATGTCATCGGCTAAGATCGACCGCCGACGCCCCATCAAAAACGCTATCCCCTCTACCTGATGTGGATACAGTCCTTTGGCAATATCTGTTGCGCGGTTGAGTATTCCTGTGTCGAATGTTTCAGCCATAGAGACGACCTGTTTAGTGAATTTAGTTGCTTTTAATAGAAGTCTTTTCTTTTTTAAATATAGTTTATACCTTGCTTTTTGCAATCGGCAAACGATTAATACCTACCGTTAAGGAGTTTCTCATGAATTTGGATTTTTCCAGCAATGTTTTTGAAACCGAGACTATTGACCTCGCTGGCACGAGAGAAAGGATTGTGCGTGGTGGGCGCGATCTTTTCCACAAGTTACCGGAGGCCCTCAAAGATATTGACCAGATTGGCGTGATCGGCTGGGGGTCACAGGGTCCTGCTCAGGCACAAAATCTGCGCGAATCTCTGGAAGGTACAGGGGTTAAGGTCAAAGTAGGGCTGCGGCCCGGTTCTTACTCGGTTGAAGATGCCGAAGCCGCCGGTTTTACCGAAGCTAATGGTACTTTGGGAGAAATGTATCAGGTCATCGCGGAATCGGATTTGGTGCTTTTGCTCATCGCCGATGCGGCGCAGGCGGAGAACCATCAGGCTATTTTTGACCGCCTCAAACCCGGTGCTACGCTCGGTCTGTCACATGGGTTCTTGCTCGGTCACCTAAAAACTGTGGGGACTAAATTTCCCGACAATGTGAATGTGATCGCTGTTTGTCCCAAAGGCATGGGGCCTTCTGTGCGCCGTCTGTACGAACAGGGTAAAGAAGTCAATGGCGCGGGCATCAATGCCTCGTTTGCCGTGGTGCAGGATATCGATGGCAATGCCACCGATATTGCTCTTGGATGGTCTATTGCCCTCGGCGCGCCTTTTACGTTTCAGACCACGTTGGAACAGGAATATCTCTCTGATATCTATGGTGAGCGCGGCATACTGCTCGGCGCTGTACATGGGGTAGTCGAATGTCTTTACCGTCGCTATACATTTCAGGGGATGAGCGAAGAAGACGCTTTTAACGAGTCGTGCGAATCCATTACCGGTCCCATTTCAAAAATCATTTCCAAACAGGGTATTCTCGCGGTGTACGAGGGTTTTGACGATGCGGGAAAGGCCGAATTTGAGAAAGCCTATTGTGCATCTTATCACCCTGCGTCTGAAGTTCTTCTCGAGATCTATGATGACGTTGCAAGCGGCGATGAAATCCGCAGTGTGATCGCGGCAAATAAACGCTTTGAGCGTTATCCCATGGGGAAAATTGACGGCACGCACATGTGGGAGGTGGGCAAAAGCGTGCGCGCCCGGCGCGTTGAAGAAGATATTCCCGTCAATCCGTTCACCGCAGGCGTTTATTGCGCGGTTATGGTCGCACAATGCGATATTCTATCTGGAAAAGGTCACGCGTGGTCCGAAATTGCCAATGAATCTGTTATCGAAAGTGTGGATTCTCTCAATCCCTATATGCACTATCGCGGCGTGGCCTATATGATCGATAATTGTTCGACAACCGCGCGTTTGGGCGCGCGCAAGTGGGCACCCCGCTTCGACTATTTGCTCACACAGCAAGCCTTTGTCGCCATTGATACGGGGGCAGATCTCGATGAAAAAGTTTTCGAGGCATTCCTTACCCATCCCATCCATCCTGTGCTTCAAACTTGTGCGGCATTGCGTCCTTCCGTAGATATTTCACTTGGAGAGTAGGCTATCTGTTTTAGTACATGACAAAGCGCTGTGCAGAAGTGATCTACACAGCGCTTTTTTGTTAGGTGTTGGTGCGATTCAGGCCCTTTTTGCCACGGCTACAATCCGCTTTGTATATCCCGACAGGTCGTCCATAAGCGAATATATGGTGGGCAAGATGACGAGCGTGAGGATGGTAGAGATCGAGAGGCCAGAGATAATGACCAGACCAATTGGTCCCCAGCGCCTGGCATTGCCTTCGGCATTGCCGTAAATCATCGGGATAACCAGCGGCGTAAGCCCCAGGATGGTCGTGGTTGCGGTCATCAAAATGGGACGCAGGCGATCCTGTCCGCCGCGCAAGATCGCATCTCTTCGATATAGCCCTTGCTTGCGATAGCGATTGATGTGGTCGATTAATACAATGCCGTTGTTGACCACAATGCCAAACAAGATGAGCAATCCATAGGTCGCATTGCTGTCCAGCGCTATGCCGAATATGTAAAGTCCCAATGCGACGCCTATAAATGCAAAACTGATGGAAAACATGATCGTAAATGGATGGACATAAGACTCAAATAGCGATGCCATGATCAGATAAATGAGTAGTGCCGCGAAAATCATAGTGAAATTCGTTTCGCCCTCTTCTGAAGCCATATAGCGGAATCGTCGATCCATCTGCCAACTATACCCCTGGGGCAATGGGATGGCATCCATGCGGTCGCGCATTTCATAACCGACCGTTTGGACTTCGGATGCTTCCGTATTTGCGAACACGGTTACGGTTGACATCCGATCCTGGCGTTCAATGGATCGGGGACCTTTGGTCAATTCAAAATCGGCCAGGCTGGCAAATGCAATCATATTGCCCCGGTTGTTTTCAAAAGAGAGGGTTTTGAGTTGATCCAGTGTGGCGCGGTCCTCTTCTCGCAATTGCAGCGCAATATCGATTTCTCCATCCGGCGTTTTGAATTTGCTATTTCCGCGCGCTCCCAATGCCGTGGCAACAGTTGTAGCTATTTGCTGCGGTGACAGGCCGTATTGTTGCGCGCGTTCTCTCCTCACCGAGACCCTGATTTCTTCTGTGCCACTTTCCAGGCTGGTTTCCACGTCGTGAATGCCCTCGATATCGTCCATTCGCAGCCGAATATCTTCAGCCAAAATCGCCAGTACTTCGGGATTTCGCCCTTTGATTTCTACCCCGACGCCCGTGCCACTGCTACCACCACGCCTGAAGCCCGCCTTAAAACGCACGCCTGGGATGTCTTTGGGCAGCAAAGCACTTACCTTTTTTTTCACATCATCTGTGCTCAACGGGCTTTCTTCGACGGGTTTTAAGTACAAATAGATCGTATTGCCGCGTCGGGTGCTAAATCGCGTTTTTATCGCTTCGATATCCAGTTCTTCCTTTTGCGGGATGATAATGGCTTCAATTTGTTTGAAAAGCGCGAGTGCGTCGTCGATATCGTAGGTTCGCGGCATTTCCACCATATAGCCCACCATTCGGTCGGGTTGATAGCGATAGCGCTGTACTTCAATTTTGGTGAAAATGTATATGCCGCCAAAGAGGATAATTGTAGCGACGACAACGGTGGTCCAGCGATAGTGCAGCGTGGTGCTGATTACGCGCGTGTAAACACCTTTGAGACCAAGATGTCGAAAGCGAAAATAGAAATAGCCGGTTGTGGCGACAAATGCGCCCAGCACGATCCACACGCCTATCGGCACGGTTGAAAGCCCGCCTAAAACCCACAGGGTACTATCTTTGAGCCAGTTGGCCGATTCGACAATGCCTTCCTGGTAAATGAGATACGCAGCGCCTGTGGCGAATAAAGTGCCCAATCCAATTTTTAAGAAGAGATCAACGCGATTACCCGCATTTGAAAATGCCCGAGAGCAGGCCAGGGGTATGAGTGTTAAAGCCACGCATAGTGCGGCTACGACTGCAATGCACACGGTGATGGCAAAATCGCGCATCCACATTGTATTGTACGATCCAGAAATAAAGATGAGGGGTACAAATACACATATTGTCGTCAGTGCCGCCGCCAGTACGGGTATGCCGATTTCGCGGCTGCCCTCAATTGCTGCGGTTCGCGTGCCATCGCCGACATCAAAACGCCTGCGATAAATATTTTCCAGAGCCACGACCGCTGGATCGACCAGCATCCCAATGGCGACCATCAGACCCATCATCGAGATCATGTTCAGCGTAATAGTCGATCCAAATACTTGCCGCATCAGATACATGATCATAAAAACGCACAATACCGAAATGGGAATGGCCGACCCCACAATGAGCGTGCTGCGGAAGTTTCGCAAAAACACAAAAATGATGCCAATAGCCAGCATGCCTCCCAACATGGCGGATTGCCCCAGGCTGGTAATGCCCCTTACCACTGCTTCTGATTGGTCTCGACGTAAGTGCAATCGCAATTTGTCGCGCCCAATTTCATCTTGAAGAGCGTCTAACTCTGCCCGAACCAGCCGGCAGGTTTCTACCAGATTGGCTGTCGAGGTTTTGCGAATTTCCATAGAGACCACATCGCGCCCGTCCATGCGTTCAAAATATCGCTTTTCAGGATAGTCGTAACTCACCTGCGCCACATCTTTTATTTCCAGACCATTGGGAAGCGTGAGATCGCGTATTTGATCCACTTCATCAAATTCGCCCACTGTCCGAACAGCGAGGCGTTTGTCGCCTTCGGTGACGTAACCGCCAGAAATATTGATGTTGTTGGAGCGAATCGTTCTGTTGAGGGTGCGGATATCTAAGCCATGGGCATGCATGCGATTTTTATCGACATCGACTCGGAGTATTCTTTCATCGGCACCTTCCATTTCGACATTGCCCACCCCGGGGATGCGTTGCAAGCGCGGTAAGATTGTGTTTTTATACACTGTGACGAGTTCAGATTGATTATCGCCCAGCCAGATCATATTGTAGTCCAGAATTTCCCAATCCGACGAGTCCCATCTGCGCATCTCAATGCGTTCGAGGTCTTCGGGAAGTCTGCCGCGAACTTGATCGACGCGATCTCGCACCTGAATAGATTTGAGATCCATATCGGTACCGTAGTCAAATTCCATGAACACATAACCCCGACTGTCATAGGATCGCGCGCGGAGTGACTCAATGCCGGGAATCGTGCCCAGCATCTCTTCCATTGGCTTGGTAATTTTCTTTTGAATCTCTTCGGGCGATGACGAGGGATATGTATAGCTCACATACATCCTGGGATACTGCAAGTCGGGCGCGTATTCGAGCGGCAATCTGAATAGGGAAATAAAACCCATGACTATGAGACTGAGCGCTATCATTACAGCAGTAATGGGTTTTTTGATCGCGTATTCCGAGAGTTTCATAAATGGGCCTCAAAGGGGCAAAAATTGAAGGTTGAAGTAAGATGTGAGACGCGATTCGCAGGGTGCGTCTATCAGAGACTGAGACAGATTTCGCTAAGTAACCATTTACTTACTTACGGATAATATACCACATTTCGCCGCAAAAGCAACCATAGTTTTTTAAAAATTTTACCGTTACAGAAAAGACTTGCGATTTTGTTTTAATAGATATTTCATGCTGAAGTCTGGGTCATAATCACACATTCACTTTCCAAAGGAGACTTCCATGGGCAATCGCGTCAATCGCGCAGTTGAGTTGCTTTCACAAGATCAACCTATCTATTACACGGGCGCACACACGGGGCATGTGCTTACGTTTGAACAGGGTCAGAATGACGCCAGTACCTGGGCGGATTATATCAATGTGGGTATGGAACACGGGGCTTTTAATCTGGGAGGGCTTGACGACTATATGCGCGGTCTGGTCAGCGGGGGACCTACAAATAGCGGGCACAGGACGCCAGCCGTTATTGTTGAAGCCCCTGTGGAGGGCGCATCGGAAAATATTGTGCGCTATAATGCCTGGCAATTTCGGCAGATTCTCGCGCGCGGTGTACACGGCGTGTTGCTCTGTCAGGCGGAATCGCCCGATGCGATACGCGCTTTTGTCGAGTCGTGTCGCTATCCCATTAACAAGATCGGCGTTGGACACGGCCTCAGTACAGGTACGCGAGGCGTGGGCTCCGAATCATCGGCAACAGCGATATGGGGTGTTAATCGCGATGAGTACATCCAGAAAGCCGATCCCTATCCGCTGAATCCCGATGGCGAGTTGCTGTTGGGCATCAAGATTGAGAATGTGCGCGGCGCATCCAATATCGAACAGATTCTCAAGGTGCCCGGCATTGGGTTTGCAGAAATGGGACCGGGCGATTTGAGCATGTCGATGGGATATTTGCACCGTCCAACGCCTTTTTCTCCCGAAATGCAAGAGGTGAGAGATCGCGTGAAGGCCGCGTGTGCAGAAAACGGCGTTGCTTTTCTCGAGGGGGGTAGTCCCGAGACGGTTACCGCAAAAATAGACGAGGGCGTGCGCGTGGTTTCTGGGGGCAGGGAAGAGATCGCGCGTATTGGACGTGAATATTCAGGCCGTCGCATGCCGGTTTAATAAAAAAATAGGGCTGTGCGATGTTTGCACAGCCCTGGAGGTCCGATTTAATACTCGCTTAAAATGGATTGCCCTGGCGGGCCAGCTCAAATTTGCGCCAGCCGACTTGTTTGTCATTTTCAAATACTTTTTGTATGGCGTAAAAGGAGGACGGGTCGTATTCTCGCCAGACGCCTGTTTTCTTTCCCTCCAGGTATCGGCCTTCTTCTTTTTTTACACCGTTTCTAAAATAAGATATCCAATGCCCATCCTTCACACCACTGGTCCAGTTGCCTTCTGTTTTTTTCTGTCCGTTGCTGTAAAATGTGATTTCAAGTCCGTCTTGCATGACGCCATTTTTGTATGTACCCTGCCCGCGCACGTTGCCCGCGGCATCGTAATATGTCCAAACCCCAGCGCGGGCACCACTGTCGTATTGCCCTTCTGCGAGTACGCGGCCGTATTGTTTTATTTGTGTCTGTCCTTCAAATAGCGCGGGCATCTGACACCCGGCTGTGAGGATTCCTACGAGAAGAATTAAAACTCTGATCATTTATTTTCTCCTGTGTTGTTCTTTGATGAATATTTTACTACAATAGAACTAATATACATAACTGCTTTCATAAGGCAAGATGAAATGACAAATGACTTGTTTAATACGTGCGTGTGCTCATACATATTATACCAGACCTCAACCGAAAAGCGATTGTACTCAACGATCTCTTTATTGTCACAATCGTCTTCTCATTGTAATTTTTTATAAAATAAAGAATCCAATATGCTACTCATCGAACTCGGTCAACGCCTTCGCGCTCAACGGGAACGCCTTGGTCTCAAGCAAAACGATATTGCCAATGCCCTGCAGGTAAGCCCACAGGCTGTCTCCAAGTGGGAAAGGGGTGAAAACGGTCCCGATATTGCCACTTTGGGACCGCTTGCCAGATTGCTCGGCGTTTCTACGGACTGGCTTTTGGATGCACATAGCGAAAATCAAGATGTTTTTGATGCTACTATCTTCACCTCTACAGTTGTCGGTGCATACCAAAAATCATTGCAAATGGAAGCGCGGGAGTTTGCAGCCTGGGCAAATGGTATTTTGTTTCAACTGACCGAAGCTGTTTTGCGCCACGATGGCGTTCCGCTCAGATATATGGGAGACGCATTTTTGTGTTTTTTTTCTGGCGTTCACCATCAGCTTCGCGCTGTCCAGGCAGCGGCATTTTCTCAGCGGCTCATCAGCGAGGACCTGGTCATCGGCTTGAGTAGCGGTGAGATTTATTTGGGCGCGATGGGGCATCCCGATTACGCCCATCCCGATGTGACAGGCGAAGTGGTCAACATCGCATTTATTGTCCGAGAATGGGCAGAAACAAATGTCCGCAAAGGAATTGCAGCAACGACATCCGTATTGAACAATCTCGATGAAGTTTTTGATATTTCCCAACCCACAGAAATCAATTTTCGCGGCATCAAAACGCCCATCTCACTGGTCAGAATCAGATAGGGGTGTTCCCTGCCGCGTATGCCAACCGAGAGAAAGGATGAAATATGGCCGATATAGTGTTGCCCGATAGCGCGACTGATATTCAAATTCCCGATTATTCGCATCTGCCCTATAAAGTCGCCGATATGTCTCAGGCAGATTTTGGACGGAAAGAGATCACAATCGCCGAGCGCGAAATGCCCGGGTTGATGGCTGTGCGCGAAAAATACGCAGACCAGAAACCTCTGAAGGATGCCCGCATAATGGGATCTCTGCACATGACGATTCAGACGGCTGTGTTGATCGAGTCGCTCAAAGTGCTGGGGGCCGATGTGCGCTGGGCGTCGTGCAATATTTTTTCTACTCAGGATCACGCCGCTGCCGCTATTGCGGAAACGGGTACGCCGGTTTATGCGTGGAAGGGCGAGTCGCTGGAAGAATATTGGGAATGTACTTTGCAGGCACTCAATTTTGTGGAGGGTGGACCGACACTTATTGTCGATGATGGCGGGGATGCGACGCTGCTGGTTCACCGGGGGTATCAGGCTGAAGACGATCCTTCGATTCTCGATGAGCCGACAAATAATCGCGAATTGGAGATTGTCAATGCCGTGCTCAGGCGGCAACTCGAACGCAATCCGCGTTTTTGGCACAATATGGCCGCGGATATTCAGGGTGTGTCAGAGGAGACTACAACGGGGGTTCACCGTCTGTATCAGATGAGGGATGAAGGCAAGCTTCTCTTTCCCGCGATCAATGTCAATGATTCGGTGACCAAATCGAAATTCGATAATCTCTATGGCTGCCGCGAGTCGCTCGCCGATGGTATTAAGCGCGCGACAGATGTTATGGTCGCCGGGAAGGTTGTGTGTGTGTGTGGTTATGGCGATGTGGGCAAGGGTTGTGCCCAATCTATGCGCGGATTTGGTGCGCGCGTGTTGGTGACAGAAATCGATCCGATATGTGCTTTGCAGGCGGCGATGGAGGGGTTTGAAGTGACGACTGTGGAAGATGCACTTTCCGAAGCCAATATTTTTGTTACGACGACGGGCAATACGGATATTATCCGCATTGAGCACATGGAAAATATGCTCGATCAATCCATTGTGTGCAATATCGGGCATTTTGACAATGAGATTCAGGTCGATAAGCTGGGCGATTATCCGGGTATTGTGCACGAAAATATCAAGCCGCAGGTCGATAAATACACGTTTCCAGATGGGCGTGCGATCTTTTTGCTCGCAGAAGGCCGTCTGGTCAATCTCGGCTGTGCGACCGGGCATCCTTCTTTTGTGATGTCCAATTCGTTTACCAATCAGGTGCTGGCGCAAATAGACCTGTGGGCACAGCAGCGCGAAATTGGCGTTTATACCCTGCCCAAACACCTCGATGAGGAGGTTGCGCGGCTTCACCTCGAAAAACTCGGTGTAAAGTTGACCGAACTCACGCAGAAACAGGCCGATTATATTGGCGTGTCCGTCGAAGGTCCGTATAAACCCGATCATTATCGGTATTGATTAGGGCTTATTCCGCCAGTTCCTGATCCCCAGTCCCCTTTTTTATGCGATTTTTAGACTATTTTACCGGTAATCAGCCGGTCATTTCTTTTGAGATTTATCCGCCGCAGACGCAGGGTGGTATGCGCGCCCTCAAAGCGCGGGTTATACCCAATTTGCTCAAGCTGAATCCCAGTTATATGACGGTTACGTATGGTGCGGGTGGTTCTACCCGCGCCAAAACACTGGAGATTGCCTCGCTTATCCAGAACGAATTTGGTCTGACTGCGGCGTGTCATCTCACCTGTGTGGGGTCGTCCCGAACGGATATCGATGATATTCTGAAGGCGATTCGCACAGAGGGTATTCGCAATATTGTCGCGCTTCGCGGCGATCCCCCGCGCGGCGAAGATACTTTTGTGCCCGCGAAGGATGGATTTGCATACGGCAATGAGCTTGTGGCGCATATTCGCAGTACTGAACCGAAAGACGATGGGTTTGGGTTGGCTGTTGCAGGGTATCCCGAGAAACACCTCGAAGCACCCGATTTTGATACGGATATTGAAAATCTCAAGCGCAAGGTCGAGTCAGGTGGGGATATTATTATTACGCAGCTTTTTTACAATAACGAGTATTTTTTTCGTTTTGTTGATCGCGTGCGTGCAGCCAATATTACAGCACCTGTTGTCCCGGGTTTGATGCCGATTCTCGCGGCGGGACAGATACAGCGCATCGCGTCTTTGTGCGGGTCTGAGATTCCGGAGGATTTGCAGGATCAACTCAAGGGGGCTGTGGATGATGAAGATAAGGCGATGAGAATCGGTATTGATCAGTGCATTGGGCAAGCAACCGAATTGCTCGAGCAGGGCGTGCCGGGTATTCACTTTTACGTGCTCAACAAATCCACCCATATGCGTCGGATTATCAGTGCGCTTCCTCTCTGAGCGGAAATTTCTCAGTGATTAACAGGATTGGCTTTTTATTGGCGAATACCCTGTAGGTGCGGCTGAGTAGTGGTTCCCCTTCAAGATGCGCAATGGCTTCCGGCAGATCCCGTGCGGTTTCAAAGCAGCACCACAATAATTCACGGCGGGTTTCCAGTCCGCTGTTTTGCAGTATTCCTCCCAATCCCGAAGGATCTGATTCCAATCCGTCCAAAATGCCTTTTGGCAAGTGTTGTGGTACAATGAGGGATGTGGCATACGCCTGAGTTTTCGGCGTTTCGTTGCCGATTGAGGGTGTTTGTAATGCTACTTGTCGCGCGATGACTGGTGCTCCTGATGGCAACTCGAGCCAGATATGCTCTGTGCAGAGTGTCTGTTTCGCCTGATGGAGGAGTACGACTTCCACAGGTGTGAGTGTATAGGCTTCGATGAGTCTTGTGACGGTGCCGTCGGTGACGATCAATGCCCGCTGGAATGGCGTTAATTGCGCGATGTTGATTTCTCCAGACATTGCTGGCCTTTCGGCTTGTGCGACAAATATATTTTTTACATGTGTGTCAGCAAAGGTTGTCGAATTGAAAATTGAATCTGTCTTCATCGAGCTATTGTCCTTTCATATATACAGTTGTTGTGTAACGCAGGTGCACTTTAGACACATAAGGACAAAAAAAGTTCTGAAACATTGCATGTGTGATTCTAATCAGTTATTTTGATGGAAAGGACAGCATGCGTATCATAACCTGGAATGTAAACGGATTGCGGGCTGCGTTTCGCAAGGGGTTTATGGATCATATTAAAATGCTAAATCCCGATGTGATCCTTTTGCAAGAAATTCGGGTTTTGCCCGAGCAACTATCTGTGAGCGAGCGCAATCCCGAGGGATGGCATGTTATCTGGCATCCGGCCGAGCGCAAAGGCTATGCGGGTACAGCGGTATGGTCTCGCACGCCTTTAAATGAGGAAGAACGCGGCGTGGATGGGGCCGATTCTGAAGGCCGGATTTTGCGGGTGAGCACTCTGGGGATTCAATTTGTCAGCGTGTACCTGCCTTCGGGATCTTCAGGTGATGAGCGCCAGGCGATCAAGGAGCGCTGGATGGATCGCTTTCGCCTCTGGGCTGATGGCATGGTGAAAAAACGGGTTCCCACGATTATGGGCGGTGATTTTAATATCGCGCATACCGAACGCGATATTTTTTATGCCAGGAGCAACGAAAAAAATTCGGGTTTTTTGCCGCATGAACGCGCGTGGATGGGCGATCTCATCTCATCGGGCTGGCGCGATTTTACACGGGAACAATACGGCGATATCCAGGGGCCGTATTCGTGGTGGTCCAATCGGGGAAGAGCCAGAGAGTTGGACCGGGGCTGGCGTATCGACTATTTGTTGGGCAATGCAGCCGCCGCAAAGCGTGTTCAATTTGCCCGTGTTGATCGCGAAGGCGGCCTGACCATATCTGATCATGCACCGGTTGTTGTAGATTTGAAATAGCTCATACACACAGGAGATTTCCATGCACAATCTTGAAACACATCCTTTTGCAGCGTTATTCGGCGTTGATGAAAGCGTGGCTGCGCAGGCATTGTCCGAAGCGATGTCCCGAGGTGCCGAATTTGCCGATCTGTATTTTCAGCATGTGCGTACCACTTCTCTCAGTTTGGAAGATGGCATTATTTCCAGTGCCAATACAGGCGTTGATCAGGGTGTGGGGATTCGCGCGGTGGTTGGAGATCAGGTTGGCTATGCTTTTTCCGAGAGTTTAGAGGCAGATGCGATTTATGCGGCTGCCCGGACAGCGGCTGCGATAGCAGAGGGCACAAAAAATGTGCCGCCGCAACACCTGCAGGGCAGAGAGGTTGACAATTACTACGCGATTGACCGCGACTGGGATGAGGTCAATATTACCGAACGCCTGCCACTGGTGCAGAATGCGGAAACTATGACTCGCGCAATGGATCCCGCAATAGAAAAGGTGTCTGTGGGGTGGATGGATAGAGATGAGTGCGTGCTCATTGTGACCAGCGATGGTGTTTTCAATACGGATCGGCGGCCTATGGCGACGCTGTATTGTTCGGTGACTGCCAATAAGAATGGCGTGCGGCAGAGCAATGGGGCTTCGGTTTCCCGGCGCGAGGGGATTGGCTATTTTACCGAAGAGAATATCAAAGCGGTCTGTCAAAAGGCGGTTGATCGCACGATGATTCTCTTTGAGGCGCAGCGCCCACCTGCTGGTGAAATGCCGGTGGTGCTTGCAGCAGGTGCTTCGGGTATTTTGCTCCACGAGGCGATTGGGCACGGTCTGGAAGCGGATTTCAACCGCAAGGGGACTTCTATTTACGCGACGATGATAAACGAGAAAGTCGCTCCGGATTTTGTAACGATTGTCGATGATGGCCTGCAGGAAAATGATCGCGGAGCGCTCAATGTAGATGACGAGGGCCAGGCTACTGCGTGTACGACGCTTATTGAAAACGGCGTCTTAAAAAGCTATTTACACGATCGCATTTCGGCCAAGCACTACGGGGTTGCACCCACGGGGTCGGGACGGCGTGAGAGTTTTCGGCATGTTCCTATGCCGCGTATGCGATCTACGTATATGCTCGACGGTCCCCACTCCCGCGACGAGATTATTGGCGCTGTCGATTACGGCATTATTGCCGATACGTTTACCAATGGGCAGGTGCAAATAGGCGCGGGAGATTTTACTTTTTATATCAAGAATGGATGGCTTATCGAAGGCGGCAAAATCACCGCGCCGATCAAGGATGTCAATATTATTGGCAATGGTCCCGAGGCTTTGAAAAATGTGGTTATGGCAGCAGGCGATGCCGTGTTGGATGATGGTAGCTGGACGTGTGGAAAAAATGGACAGGGTGTGCCCGTTTCGATGGGTGTTCCGACGATGCTGGTGGAAAAGAGTATGACTGTGGGTGGGGTGAACTAAATGGAACGAGAACTACTTCAACAGGCAGAGCAGGCGATTGAGCAAGCGCGAAGAGCAGGTGCGAATGATGCGATAGCGCGGGTGCGGGATGAAAATAGCACGGAGTACACGTATCGCGATGGTAATATTGAGCAGGTTCAACAAAGTGCTACTCGCGGCTTGAGCATTCAATTGTATGTCAATGGGCGGTATTCAACACACCAGACCTCGGATTTGCGTGCGGCGTCAGTTGCTCGGTTTATCGAAGATGCGGTTGCGCTGACGCAACATCTGGCTGAAGATTCGCATCGCGTTATTCCCGATGCCGCGCTGTATGAAGATCGGCCGGATACCAATCTTCAATCCGACGATGTTGTGGTGCGCGATTTGCCCCGCGAGGCGTGTATTGATTGGCTAAAAAAAATGGATGCTATCACCCATACAGATGACCGCGTGGTGAGTGCTACCGCTGATGCCTACTATGGCTGGAATACGTCGGCTCGGGTGAGTTCAAATGGATTTTCGGGGATACAGAGCGGGACTTCGATAGGCTATGGCGCGAGTGTGACGCTAAAAGAGGGCGAGCATGGGCGTCCCGAAGATCATCGCTATGTGCGGGCGCATCATTTGTCGGATTTGCCCGATCCGGAGGTGGTTGCGCGCGAGGGACTCGACCGCGCACTTTCCCGATTGGGTAGCGAAAAAGCACCGAGCGGGCGGGCGACTATGGTGGTTGATCCCGAAGCTGGCGGGCGTTTGATTGGGGCGATATGGGGTGCGTTGCAGGCGCGCAGCGTTCAGCAGAACCGGTCTTTTTTAAGAAATAAAAAGGACGCGCAAATTGCCTGTTCGCTCCTGACGGTGGCAGATGATCCCCTGATGGTGCGCGGTCTCGCATCTCGGCATTACGATGGCGAGGGAATTTCGGCAAAGCGCAGGTGTGTCGTCGATCAGGGCGTCTTGCAAATGTATTATGTCGATACGTATTACGGGCGCAAACTCGGCTGGGATCCTACAACTGGAATGTCGTCTAATCTCGTTTTTGCACCGGGTGAGAAAGATCTCAATGGTCTGATTGCAGAGATTAAAGACGGCTTTCACGTCACGTCGTGGCTCGGTGGCAATGCCGATACGACGACTGGGGATTTTTCTTATGGTTTTCGCGGCTTTCGCATTGCCAATGGGCAGAGAACAGGTGCGGTATCGGAAATGAATATCGCTGGCAATTTTCTCGATTTGTTGCAAAATCTCGTCGCCGTGGGCAATGATCCCAATGTCTATTCCAGCGTGCAAACGCCTACTCTAATTTTTGACAATGTGGCGTTTAGCGGGAAGTAAAAAGAGTGGCATTAGAGAGGGAAAATAATGTCTGCCGCGTCAAAAACGCCGCGCCATATTGCATTGGATATCCTCTGTCGCGTTGAACGGGGCGCTTATCTCGACCGTTTGCTCGACGCGCAGCGCGAACATATTCGCGGTCCCGATGGCGATTTGCTTCAGCATCTCATTCGGGGTACGCTGACCTATCGGGCGCGGCTCGATCATATCTTGACACCCTATCTCAAAAAACCCCTGTCCAGACAGCATGCCAAACTCCGCAATCTCCTGCGCCTCGGTGTTTATCAACTCCAGTATCTCGACCGCGTGCCGCCGTATGCGGTTGTTTCTGAATCTGTTATTCTCGCCCGTCACATTCTCGGGGAGCCGATTGCGAAATTGGTCAATGCTGTGTTGCGTGGTGTGGCCGAAGATCGCAAGCCTGTTGTTTTTCCCGATTTTGATAGCGATCCCGTCGAATATCTCGCTATTACGACATCACATCCCCAATGGCTCGTTGCGCGGTGGATCAAACGCTACGGTGTGGATGAGACACGCACCCTGTGTGAATTTGACAACGCCCAACCCACCCTGACCATTCGCCCCAATGCGTTGCGAACGACGTCCGATGCCCTGCGCGAGCAACTCGCTCTCGAAGGGATTGACACAGAATTTGCAGCATCCAATCTTCTCGCCGTATCCCATGTGGGCCACCTTTTTCAGAGCAGGGCTTATTGCGCTGGTCTCTTTAGCGTTCAAGGCGCAGGGGCTGCGATGGTTGTTCCCCTGCTCGATCCGCAACCCGGCGAGGCTGTTCTGGATCTGTGCAGTGCGCCCGGCGGCAAAACCACTGCTATGGCCGAGCGCATGAAAAATCGGGGTTTTATTCTCGCCACAGATCTCTATCCGCGCCGTCTCGAAATGCTAAAAAAAAACACGCACCGACTCGGGGTTACATGTGTTTATCCTCTCGCTGCCGATGCGCGTTATCTGGCTGTCAATCGCTTATTTGACCGCGTTCTGGTCGATGCGCCCTGTTCCTCGCTGGGTATTCTGAATCACCATCCCGATCTGCGCTGGCGGAAATTCGATATTCACGGTCTTGCACATTTGCAGCGGACGCTTCTCGATAGCGCTGCGGATTACGTCTGTCCAGGTGGTGTTCTCGTCTATAGCACTTGTACCCTCGAACCCGAAGAAAATGAGCGCGTTGTCGAAGGTTTTTTAAGCGATCATCCGGGCTTTCAAATCACCCATCCCTATCTGCAATTGCTACCCCATCAAACTGGTAATGACGGTGTTTTTGCCGCGCGGTTGAAGCGCTCCGTTTAGGCCAACTCGTAGTGTCTGGGGTCAGGTAGTGGCACTGGCCGGGCATCTTCGGTGTTGATGCTCCAGTCGGCCAGTCGCAGACGCATGTCGGCGAGGGCGTCGCGGTGTTGATCTTCGTCGATCACATTGACCAACTCGCCTGGGTCGGCGACGAGGTCGTAGAGTTCGTCGCGGTCCCCCATGGGGTCGTGGACGTATTTCCACTGGCGGGTGCGGACCATCTTGCACCGACCAGCTGCCTCGCGCCACTGCAAGGTGTCAATCAAGGTCTTGCGGCCCCAGGGTTGAGGTAGCTTTTCCAGGTCGGCCATGGTAAAGAGCGGTCCTCCGCTTCCGTATTCGGAAAAAGTCGCGTCCCGGGGTGCGGCTGCGGTTACAGTGGGTAGCGGTATTCCGTGCATGGAATGCGGTTGGGCCATTCCTTGCAAGTGCAACAGCGTGGGTACCACGTCGATCAGATTGGCCATGCTCTGATCGCGCACCCCGGTGGTGACCTGCCCGGGCCAGGAGACGATCAGCGGCACCCGCGTCAGGCTGTCGTAGAAGACGCCGCCCTTGCACTGCATGGCGTGTTCTCCCATGAAGTCGCCGTGGTCCGAACAAAAGACCACAATTGTCTGTTCTCGTAGCCCCAGTGCGTCGAGTTTGTCGAGTATTTGGCCGAGTGCGTCGTCGATAAAGCGCACCATGCCAAAATACGAGGCCATAACGCCGTAAACGTCTTCAATTGGATCGCGGTGCATCCCCAGCATCTGGTAGAGCACGCGGTTGCGCTCGGGCGCTCGCTCGTCGTCAAATTCCCCGTCGCGCCAGGGGGGAAGGTCAATATTTTCGGGCGGAAACAGGGCCGCGTACTCGGCCGGACACAGCCAGGGCTCGTGTGGATCGGGAAAGGAGACCCACAGGGCAAAGGGTTGGTCTTGGTACTTTTCGATAAAGCGCGTCGTCTGTCCGGCGATCAGGCCGGTGGAGTGATCCTCCAAAGGTAACTCGGAGGTGCCGTAGCTGAAGCGGGGGTTCTGATGGGCGAGCTGGCGATTTTCGGCGGCGACCTTGCGGCGGCCTTCTGCCGGGCGGAACCAGTCCATGCCCCGCGTCTCTTCGCCGCTACCGCCGTGGGTACCGGGGTTCCACACGTCGAAGAGGGCCAAATCCTCCTCCTGTTCGAAGCAGTGGTTTTTGCCGATCAGGCCCGTGGCGTAGCCCGCTGCTTTCCAGAGTTGCCAGGCGTGTTCGGCACCGGATGGCATCAAGGTCTGGTTGCGTCGTCCCCCGTGCGAGTGGGGAAACTGCGAGGTCCAAAATGAGATGCGCGCTGGCACGCAGAGGGGGTGCGGGGTGATGGCGTTTTCAAAGAGGACTCCGCTGTCTGCCAGGCGTTCCATCGACGGGGTTTGACAAAAGGTGTTGCCGTAGAGATGGCTGGCTGTGGCGCGCTGTTGGTCGGTCATGATTACCAGGATGTTGGGGCGGTCAGTCATGGTGTTCTGCCTCGTTTTTTTATGCGGTTGCCGACATGGCTTTGCTCAATATTTCCGATGTGCTGGGGCGCATGATTCGGGGATCGACTTGTTCGCCGTTGCTGAGTGTGTCGCGCACTTGAGAGCCTGAGATAAAGACCGGTTGTTCTTCGGGGTGATTTTCCATCAAATCCACGCGTCCAAGTGATTCGTAATAGGCGGCAAATCCCACGTTCACGGGCTGAATTTGGAGGTCGCCATTCAGGCGCTCAAAAATTTCCTGTGCATCGAAGTCCCCCCAGATCGCGCTGCCGTCGTGATAGGGGGCATCGGCGTGTTTGCGGCCGATGATGATGTCGGTGAATCCAAAGTTCTGGCGGTAAATGGCGTGCATGACGGCTTCTTTGGGTCCGGCGTAGAACATTTTGATGTCCAGCCCGAGCAAGATCACCCTGTCCGGTACAGATTCACCGCGTTTTTGCCATAGGTCCGCATCGCTATCCCCTTCGCCCAGTCCTCGAGATGCGATGAGTGCTTCGTAAGTTTGCATGCGAATCTCTGCGTTCACGTCGTCCGATTTGGTTTCGCCCACCAGGGGATTTAAGCACGCGCCTGCGTTGTATCCCTGGTGCAGAAGGGTTTCCAAACCATATACCAGCGCGTATTCGTGTGCCCGATGCAGGGCATTGCGCGTTTGAAATGCCACAACGCGGTTCCAGCTTTTTTGAGCCAGGAGGGGTCTGACTTCTCGCGGGCTGAGTACGTATTGTCCAAAATGTGGATTTTTGGGTTGGGGCAGTACCTGAATTTCACCGCCTATGAGATGGATTTTGTCGGCATCGCCATTCAGGACCATATCGGCACCGGGATGGTCTGTGCGGTCCGTTAAATATACGCGCTGAAGATATTTGGTTTTGTCCCATTCAAAGATGTCGCTGATGTCCAGCATTGCCACAGTTTCGCCAGATGTGTTTTCCAGCGCAACTTTTTGCCCAATCGAAAGGGTTTTAGCGAGATCGGAACTTACGGGTAGTGATATTGGGATCGTCCAAGCATAGCGCTTGCCGCCCACTTCGATGACGGATTCGTCGAGTACCCGATGATACGTTTGTGCATCCATCGGTCCTGTAAGCGGACTCAGCCCGCCGTCGCCGAAACGATAGACCGAGGATAAATCTGCATCGCTGACCGGGACACGCGTCAGTCCGTTTGCTCTGGACAAAAATGTTTCAACATCTGCTACCAGGCGATTGACTGGTTCGGATAGACCACCGTGGGGTGCAATCAAGGGTGTATCGGACATTTCGGATAAACCTCCTATTATTATGATATTCTTGATTTACTAAGTAATGAATATATCTTTGGCCTGTTTTCTGTCAAGAAAGAAAGCGGTTTCGGGCTTCTGCTGCTTCAACGCAATTCATCCCACTTGAATTCCAGGCGAATGAGATCTGGGGGCGATTCGCGGAGGTGGAGGGATTTATAGGTTATGACATTGAGATACACTTTTCCGGAGCGTGTTGTGAAATAGGGCATCGCATAATACCCGTCGGGTACAACCGCGCCTTCGTAATTGTCCAATATGGCATAGGAGAGGATTTCGAGTGATTCGGGATCAAATTTGAATAGACACAGTTTCATGCCGCGTATCGATTTCATGTAATTTCGACCGATGAAGTAGTAGCCGCCATCTCGCTTGAAAAGTCGCGGTCTGCCTATCTGGGCGCGTATGAATTTGTAGGTTTTCGTCAGGTTCACTTCTCTGATTAAGCGGAACGATCTATCGGTAAAATGCATTCGCTGTATGCCGTCCAGTCCCCGTGTGTTGAAGATGTATCCGTCATCATATCGCAGGAAGGATGTTTCATTGATGGGGGCGTTGCCAAAGGCTTTTGTGAGATTAGCTACAAACTGCCAACTTTTCCCATTGTCATCGGATCGAATCACATCCACATTGGGACTGTTATTGCGATAATGCCGGTAGGGCGTCAGGAGCATCCAGGTCGTTTCTCTCTCTGTCAGAGATTCAAACGCATAGACATATTCCGTGCCGTTGATGGGGCCGAGTTTTTCTCCGCCTTCAAAATGCACGCCATTATCCGAAGACCGATATGCAAGAAGCCCGAATTTGTCTTTGGAATTTGGGAAATGCGGATCGACGTACAGGCCAATATCCCCATTGGCGAATCGGACAAATTCTCCGTTTTGAATGGTGAAACCATCCAGATGTGCGACAATTTTTCGATCCGAAATTGTCCCTGTGGTGGGATTGTAACGAAACATCTCCCAGTCGGCCGCTGGTTCCGTGTTGTGCCGGGTGCCGCGTTTGTAGGCGATCAGGACATTATGCTCGTCCAGAAATAATAGGTGAGGTGCCTTTACATAAGGTAGCGTTTTTTGTTCCGCGGCTCGTATAAGGATTTCCTGAGTTTTGTAATGAGGCAGGATGAGGATATGAGGTCTCATAGTATTTTTCTACTGACAGTTGTCGCCCGCAAAAAAGGGGATGCCCTGAAGCCATGTCTGAAAAGCAGTATTGAGCGGCGCGCATAGCTCCGTGTCTTGAAAGATGAATTCCTTTAGATTCGTCAGGTTTGTCAGGCTTTGGGGAAGTGGACCTGTCAGGCCATTCTGGTCGAGATACAGTCCCGTGAGGTTGGACAGGTTACTCAATTCAGAGGGGATTGAGCCGCTTAATACATTTTTGGAAAGATACAGGTCCGTGAGGTTGGAAAGATTGCCCAATTCGGATGGGATAGGGCCATGCAACTGGTTATTGGAAAGGTTTAGTGTTTTGAGGTCGGACAGGTTGCCCAATGCCCCAGGAAGCTCGCCCGTCAGGTTATTGTTGGCGAGTTCCAGGGATATGACCCGTTCATTAGAAATTGTGATACCATGCCAGGTCGAAAGATCGCTATCGCTCAGCCAATTTGTCCTGTTCGTCCAATTTGCCCCATCGGTGGCATTGTACAGGGCTACCAGTACATCGCGGTCTGCCGCCAGTGACTGCTCTGGTCCCGTGCTGTTCTTCCCACAACTGAAAAGGAAAGGAACCAGCATAATGTAAATGGGGACTGGTCGCATTATGCCATCCTCAAAAAAAGGCCACCGGATCGGTGACCTTTTTTGTTTGGCTTCTTATCGCGTTTTTTGCGCTTCCATATATGCTCGTAGGACCGCATTCATTCGAGTTTGATATCCCCTGCCGAACGATTGAAAATAGTCAACAACATCGTTATCAATTCGCAGTGAGATTTGTTTCTTTCTTTTTGGCATTACAACCCGCAGTTGTGTCAGGTCGCAGTCCTCTAAGCGCAGTGAGTCGGGGTCTTCGCGGGCGTTGCGTTCGATTTCCTCTTCGGTCATTGTGTTCAACCGGTGCCAATCGGTTTTGTCTTCCTTACTGCCTACCGGCACGCCTTGAGAAACAGAGGTTATTTTGTCTTTCTTCTTGTTTGTGGCTCTGTTCATTTCGCCTCCTTATGTGTTTGACTCAAACAAGTTCCGTTCTTTTCTACTTGCTTTTCGTGCTGAAATGATCCTTCGAGCCTTGCCGCGCCAGGTATAAACAACGGCGATTACATGATTGTTAAGAATGCCGAGTGCGAGTATCCGGGCTTCGTCATTCCGTCTTTGGGGAATCTCTACAACTGTATCTTCAAAGATGTTTACAGCGACCCGAAAGTCGTAGCCGTGTTTCTCAAGGTTGGCAAGCCGCTTATTTATGTCCCATTCAAATTTCACATAAAGAATATATAAAATGTAGATACATTTTGTCAATACAAAAACAGGCACTTACATAACTTCTGCAAGTGCCTGTTCGGATTATGGTGCGCCCACAGGGAATCGAACCCCGAACCTACTGATTAAGAGTCAGTTGCTCTGCCAGTTGAGCTATAGGCGCGTTTTTTTATGTGCGATTGGAAATGTAAAGAAGCCACTATGCCTTGTCAAGCATCTTGACTTCGACTGCGATGGAGAGCAGGTCAATAGATCAGTTTATTGAGGGATGTCGAAAATTTTACACTCCGGGGAGCTCAGGTTGGTAAGATAAATTCGGATGGCCGATCCTGAGACCAGGGTCGCCAATATTGCCATTCAGCTTTATCAAATCGTCATCAAATGTGTCCAAAGACGCCACTTGATACTCGACTGCCGTAGCTGCATGGATGGAATCCTTCGGCTGAAGATGGGAATATTCTTAGATCAATTTTCTGGCCGCCAAACCTATTGAAGTGTCAACTGGGCGGATGATGATAAATTCCTGTTCAAAAAATTTCTGAATCGTCTCTTCGTGTTCTTGACCGAGTGGCTGTTCTCCTCTTAGCTTGATCACTTCAACCAGTGTGATCGCTGAAGTGACAATGTGGACTTCATTGCGTTCCGCAGCTTCTATGACCCCCTGACAAACATTGACCCTCTCTGGTTCGTCGTTAAGCAGACCAAGAAAAACCGACGAATCCCAGTACCTCAATTGACGTTTCTTGTTCATAAATTTTTGTAGATGCCAATAATGTCGGAAAAAGATGGGAGTTCATCGGAAGACGCAAAAACTTTAAAATCTTCTACAGTGATACTGGAAGGCTTTCCTTCTTTTCTATAGTTTACCATCCCATAAGCCTGTACGCGTTTGTCAAACGCCTTCAAGACTTCCTGTTTTAATTCGTTAGGAAAAAAACAGATCACAGGATGATCTGTTAACCGGTCATAAATACGGAATTTATACTTCCCGCGACTCGTAATGGCTTGTAGGTAGCCTTCAACAGAACCCAAAGTAGCGCGATGGACCTGATACATTGCATCTACTGTTGCGACCGCACGTTTAGAAAGTGTTTGTCTGCGCTCGGGGAAATCAACACGCACGCGATTGAGTTCGTCATGTCCAACTTTTACCAAATTTGCCAGAGATTTGGCAGATCTTAGGGCATCGTCATTGAAATAGCTGGGGCGGTCTTCTCGCCCATCCTCAAGATGCGCTAAGCCATCAGAGATGAACTTGATCGCCTTGGGGACATCATCTTTGTGGGCAGTTTCTGGTTCGGGATCAAAATGGACAACAACGCTTCCAGGTTCGACCGATACAACCCAGTCAACAGCCTTCCGCGTATCCATCACTTCATCAGAAACAGCATTTATGAGCTTGAATAGAGCATTAATCCCTGTGACGAATTGTGTACCTGGGATTTTAGGACCCTCAAGCGTCAAAGTGATCCGATTTTGAGAGCGATTTATATCCATTTCTTTTTGCTCCATTTGGTCTTACTCCGATTCTGCTTCTCTCCGAGAGTGAGATAATAGCAAAGTACAGAAGCCCTTATACGATGTCAAGTCTTGCGAATATAAGTTCCGCTGCGTCCACCGCTTTTTTGTAAGAGACAGATTTCTCCGATGACCATGTTGCGATCTGCTGCTTTGCACATGTCGTAAATGGTCAACAGGCCGACACTTACCGCGGTGAGTGCTTCCATTTCGACACCTGTGCGGTCGGGTACGCGCACGGTTGCACGCGCTATAATGCTCGTTTTTTCGACTTCAAAATTGAGTTCAACGCCCGTAATGCCCAGCGGGTGACACATTGGGATGAGGTCAGAAGTGCGCTTGGCGGCCATGATGCCCGCAATGCGCGCGGTTTCCAGCACATTGCCTTTGGGGATATTTCCCCCAGTGACGAGTTGCAGGGTTTCGGGTTGCATTTCAATTTTGCCCGATGCGATTGCCTCGCGGTCTGTCACAGCTTTATCTGTGATATCCACCATCTTCACGGATCCCTGTTCGTCAATATGTGTCAATTTAGCCATGATCTTTTACCAGCTATTTAGTAAAATGAGGTCTAATTCAGTGCCTGCATGCACATGGGCATCTTCGGCATTGACCACGAATAAGCTGTTTGCGCGGGCCATTGAAAATAGATCCGCCGAGCCGTGGTGCCCGACCCAGGCGCTTTCCCATACGCCGTTTTTGCCCTGAACACTGTGCGCGGGTACAAATTGCTTTCGTCCGGGTGTTTGTCGAAAGTCGGCGTTGAGCACTGTGCGGACCGTGGGGAGGTGCAGATCTGTCAGGCACTGCATTTTTCTGATCGCAGGGCGCATGAGCAGTTCCAGGCCGACCACAGAGGATACCGGATTGCCGGGCAGTCCAAATACCTGTCGCGCACCTTTTACGCCAAATGTCAGGGGTTTGCCGGGTTTCATGCGGATGCGGTCAAATAGCACTTCGACACCCAGATCTCGCATGCCGTCTTGTACCAGGTCGTATTCGCCAGCAGAGACGCCGCCCGAAAGGGCGACTATATCACAGGTCTCCAGGCCTTTGCCGATGGTTTGTATCAACGCATGGATGTCGTCTTCTACAATGCCGAGATAACGCGCCTGCGCCCCCGAGCGCAGGACTTGAGCTACCATCGAGTACCCATTGCTGTTTCGAATTTGTCCGGGTTTGGGTTTGTGGTGTGGTTCCACCACTTCGCTGCCGGTTGCCACAATGCAGACTATTGGTTGGCGATAGACCTCGACATGGACATGTCCCACAGCGGCGAGAATGCCAACTTCGGGGGGGCGTATGACTGTGTTGGCCTGTAATACTACCTGATTGACGCGCACATCTTCGCCGAGGCGGGCGATATTTCTGCCTGTTTCCGTGGTGTCGAGCACGCGCACTTTTTGGGCATCTGCGTGTGGTTCTGTATCTTCGACCATAATTACCGTGTCTGCGCCATCGGGCAAGGGTGCGCCTGTCATAATTTGAGAAGCTTGCCCACATTCTACACGTTTTTGGGGTACTGTGCCCGCTGGAATCTCTTCGATTACATCGAGTATGACCGGTGTATTACTGGATGCGGATGCGATATCTGCTCCCTGAAGGGCATAACCATCCATAAGGGCTTTGTCAAAGGGGGGCATGTCGATATCCGATCGCACGTCTTCGGATAAAACGCGCCCGAGCACATCGTTCAATCCAACGTGGGTTTTGTCAATTGTCCGGGTATTTTCCAGTACTATGCGAATGGCGTCGTCCATTTCAATCATAACTTTACTCCTTGTTTTATTTTCATTAATCGCGCATAATATACGTAAACTTGCCCGAAGTATCTGAGATTTTTTTGTATTTTTTTATGGGAAAATCGTGATAGAGTGTATCTTAAACTATGAGGAGCAATATGTCCAAGACAGCAATTATTACTGGCGCAGGCACCGGAATTGGTGCGAGTATTGCCATTGCATTTGCCGAAGCGGGCTATAATCTCGCGCTCGTGGGACGGCGCGTAGAACCCCTTGAAGAAACGGCAAGGCAATGCGGCTCTGCCAATATCGAGATCTGCGCTGCCGATGTTGCCGACCGCCAGGCGGTTCAATTGCTTGCCGAACAAACGGTCGCGGCATTTGGTCGCATCGATATTTTAGTGAACAACGCGGGTATCAATACCAAAAAACGCCACTTGAACGATATTGCGGATGAAGACTGGGACCGCGTTATGGAGATCAATCTCACGGGTGCTTTTAATGCGTTTCGCGCTGTTTTGCCACAAATGAAAGTGCAAAATGACGGTCTGGTTATCAATATTTCATCTATGGCTGGCAAAAGAGCGGGTATGATCAGTGGTGTGGCTTATTGCGCGTCCAAATTTGGCATGGCCGCGCTGAATCAATCGATCAATGTCGAGTTTCGAGAGGAGGGCATTCGCGCCTGCTGTATTTATCCCGGCGAAGTTGATACTCCTATCTTAGACCACCGCCCCAATCCCGTTTCAGATGAAAAACGCGCCGCCGCTCTTTTGCCCGAAGACATTGCCGCCGCCGCATTTATGGTCGCCCAGATGCCAGACCGCGTCATTGTCGAAGAAATTACCATTTTTCCACGCCATGTGGTCAGTAGATAGACGGAGCGGTGTATGAAGGCGAGTAAATCGAGCATGACTGGCCGTATCTCAGAGCCTGCTCCACAAGTGGGTAATGTGGGGCCAGTTCATATCAGTAAGGATAAAATAAAAATGAAAACCGAAATTATTATTAATGTCGCTTCACACGAGTCGCGAATTGCCATCCTCGAAGATGGTCGGCTCGCAGAAATTCTCGTTGAACGCGCTGAAAAAGAACGCATGGTTGGCGATATTTATCAGGGGGTTGTAACCGCTGTTCTGCCTGGCTTACAGGCAGGTTTTGTCGATATTGGGCAGGAAAAAGCGGCTTTTTTACACGTTTCTGATATGCCTGGCTCGCCCGGCTCAATGGTCGAACTCGACTCGGAAATTCTCGAGGATATCCGGGATCAGAGCAATGGGCAGGGCAAGTTCAATATTGATGAGCTTTTGTCCAGGGGGCAGGAAGTCATTGTGCAGATTAAAAAAGAGTCCATCAACACAAAAGGACCGCGCATTTCTGCTGTGCCGTCGCTTGCCGGTCGGTTTATGGTGCTTGTGCCCGATGGCGATAAAGTAGGCGTGTCTCGCAAAATTACCAATTGGCGTGAAAAGCGGCGCCTTCGAGATCTCGCGGGCAAGCTCAAGCCCGAGGGCTTTGGCCTTATCGTGCGCACCGAAGCCAATGGCAAAGGTGATCGGGAACTCGGGCGGGACCTCAAGCAGCTTTTGACAACGTGGAAACGGCTTCAAAAACAGGGTAAAAAAAGCAGCGGCCCCAAATTGCTTTACAAAGAAGTGGGCATGACGTCTGGTCTTATCCGCGATTTGTTCACGGAGGATGTTCACCGCCTTGTCGTTGATTCAAAGCGCGAATACAAGCAAATTCAGGCATATCTCAAAGGGGTTTCACCCGAGTTGCGCCGAACCGTCGAATACTACGGCGATACGCGACCGATTTTTGACGCTTTTGGCATTGAGGCTGAAATTGAAAAGCTCACCGAACGCAAAGTCTGGTTCAAAGGCGGTGGTTATCTGGTTATTGATCCGACAGAAGCGCTGGTTGCCATCGATGTCAACAGCGGGCGCAGCGTGGGCAAAGGGCGTGCCAAGCAGGATGAGACCGTGTTGAAGACCAATTTGGAGGCTGCCCGAGAGGTTGCCCGCCAACTCCGTTTGCGCGATATGGGCGGGCTTGTGGTTGTCGATTTTATCGATATGGACCATGCGCGAGATCGCAAGCGCGTCGAAGATGAAATGCGTCAGGCTATTCGCCGCGACCGGTCCAAGATCCGGTATTCGCGGATTACACAGTTTGGTCTGATGGAGATGACCCGCCAGCGGGTGCGTCCCAGTTTGATGTCCACTTATTCTGCGCCCTGCCCGCAATGCCATGGCACGGGACATATTCCGAGCCAGGAAACCGTGCTGTCGCGCATCGAACGCTGGCTCAAACGCTCTCGCGCAGCCGCGCTCGAAAGACGGCTCACTGTGCAGGTTCACCCCACACTCGGATTTTATTTGCTCGAAAATCGCAGGGAGCGCCTCAAAGCTATTCGCAAATCCACCCGGGTTTGGCTCGATGTCGAATCGGCTCCGGATTTGAGCGAAGAAGATTATCGCATTTTTTCCAGAAAGCGGAAGGTTGATGTGACAAATGAAGTTCAAACTTGACATAAAGTACGACTTCGGATAAATTTAGCCCTCTTTGGATTTTCCGATCCACACCGGGTCGGGAAGTTTGTTTGTAAATAAAAAGTGGGGGCTGGGAACTGGTGGTTGGGGACTGGAACAGTTTCTGGAGGTTTTGAGTATGTATGCAGTGGTCGATATCGCTGGTAGCCAATACAAGGTGCAAGAGGGCGATCATATCCGCGTGGCCCGGCTCGATGCCGAGGAGGGGGATTCACTTACTTTTCCCCAGGTGTTGCTCGTAGGTGACAGCGATGAAATTAAGGTGGGTACGCCTCAAGTTGAAGGGGCTACCGTTGAAGTGAGTGTTAAAGGACATGGTCTCGCAGACAAAGTCATGATTTTTAAGATGAAGCGCCGCAAGAATTACCGGCGCAAGAGAGGACATCGGCAATCTTATACCGATCTTCAGGTTGAAAAAATTGTAGCGGAAAGCTAAAATCGAGGAGGCTTTTCATGGCACATAAAAAAGGTGTTGGCAGTTCGAGAAATGGCAGAGATAGCGCGGGAAGACGCCTGGGTGTGAAATCCCCCGGCGGCCAGATTGTCTCTGCAGGGACGATTATTATGCGCCAGCGCGGCACAAAAATTCATCCCGGCAATAATGTTCGCAAGGGTAAAGACGATACGTTGTTTTCGCTCATCGATGGACGCGTCAAATTTGAGCACCTCGGTAAGAAGCGCAAGAAGGTGAGTGTTTACGCGTAAGAGGCGAGAGGCGTGAGGTGAACAAAATTGGGATTGTTGGTGCTGGCAATGTGGGGGCGACTTCTGCACAGCGCATTGCCGAAAGGGAATTGGCCCGCGAGGTTGTGCTTCTCGATGTGGCAGAGGGTATTCCGCAGGGCAAGGGTCTCGATATGGCGGAGTCTGCACCTGTCGAGCGTTTTGATACCCGCCTGATTGGCACCAATGACCCCAGCGCGCTTGCAGGGAGTGATCTCGTGGTGATTACCGCTGGGATTGCGCGCAAGCCCGGTATGAGTCGCGATGATTTGCAGGCGACGAATGCAGATATTGTTGGTACGGTGTCCGAGAATGTGCGGGATGTCGCGCCCAATGCCATTGTGGTCGTGGTGTCCAATCCGCTCGATGTGATGACGTATGTGGCGTTGCAAAAAACCGGTTTTCCCCCACATCGCGTGGTCGGGATGGCCGGTATTCTCGATTCTGCGCGTTTTCGCTTTTTTATTGCCGAGGCGCTCGATGTTTCCGTCGAAGATGTGACGGCTTTTGTGCTGGGCGGACACGGCGATTCTATGGTTCCTCTGCCTCGCTATTCTTCTGTTGCGGGGATTCCGCTTACCGAGTTGCTCGATGGTGCTACTATTGAGGCGATTGTTCAGCGGACGCGGGATGGCGGTGCTGAGATTGTCGGTCATCTCAAGACGGGGAGTGCGTATTACGCACCGGCTTCAGCGGTTGCCGAGATGACTGAGGCGATTGTGCGCGATAAGAAACGCATTTTGCCCTGTGCAGCGTATCTGACCGGGCAATACGGTATCCACGATCTTTTTGTGGGTGTGCCCATAAAGCTCGGCGCCCAGGGCGTTGAGAGTATTATCGAAATTGGCCTGACGCCAGAAGAGACCGCAGCCCTGCAAAAATCTGCCGACGAGGTGCGAGAAAATATTGCGAAACTCGAGTTGTGAAATAAAATTATGATTGTCATTGCGGCATGGTTTTAGCCGCCACGCGCATGTAGAGGTTCCACAGTCAGCCCGTTCAATCTCCCCAATAGAAGGGTAGTTGGACGGGCTGATTATCTTATGGATGGAAAAAGGGAGGACGATCAAATGCAAGATAGCCAGGTCAATCGCATTCCCAGATTTATATGGGGTATTGCCGACGATGTGTTGCGCGACCTGTACGTGCGGGGCAAGTACCGCGATATTATTCTGCCGATGACGGTGATTCGACGGCTGGATGCGGCGCTTGAGCCGACCAAGCAGGTTGTTCTCGCTATGCGAACCAGACTGGACGAGGATGGCGTTATTGAGCAGGAAGCCGCGCTGAAGCAGGCCGCCGGGCACGCTTTTTACAATGCATCGCCATTCACGTTGCGCGATCTTCGCGCCCGCGCCAATCGGCAGCAACTTCGGGCTGATTTTGAGGCGTATCTGGATGGGTTTTCGTCCAATGTGCAGGATATTTTGAAGAATTTTGAGTTTCGCAATCAGATTCCGCGTTTGTCCGATGCCGATGCTCTCGGCGCGCTGATTGAAAAATTTCTATCGCCGGATATCAATTTAAGTCCCTATCCGGTGGAGAATGGCGATGGCTCTGTGCGGTTTTCCGGTCTGGACAACCACGCGATGGGTACGATTTTCGAGGAACTGGTGCGGCGGTTTAACGAGGAGAATAACGAGGAGGCTGGCGAACACTGGACGCCGCGCGACGCTGTCAAGCTGATGGCGAATCTCATTTTTCTTCCGGTGGCTGATGAGATTGAGTCGAGTACCTATTTGCTCTACGATGGTGCTTGCGGCACGGGTGGTATGCTGACTGTCGCAGAGGAGACGCTTCGAGATCTCGCCCAGGAGCGCGGGAAGCAGGTTTCCACGCATCTTTATGGGCAGGAGATCAATGCCGAGACCTATGCTATTTGCAAGGCAGATCTGTTGCTGAAGGGCGAAGGTAGCGCGGCGGATAATATTGTCGGGGGACCGGAGTATTCGACGCTTTCCAATGATGCTTTTCCATCCCACAAGTTTGACTTTATGCTCAGCAATCCGCCTTACGGCAAGAGTTGGAAGAACGATCTGGCTCGCATGGGGGGCAAGAGCGGCTTATCCGATCCGCGATTTCTTATCGCTCACGACGGCGACGCGGAGTATTCCCTTCTCACCCGCTCCAGCGATGGGCAGATGCTGTTCCTCGCCAATCTGCTTTCCAAGATGAAGCGCGATACCACGCTGGGCAGCCGCATTGCCGAGGTCCACAATGGGAGTTCTCTGTTCACGGGTGACGCTGGGCAGGGTGAGAGCAATATCCGTCGCTGGATTATCGAGAATGACTATCTGGAGGCGATTGTCGCGCTGCCGCTCAATATGTTCTACAATACGGGTATTGCCACGTACATCTGGGTGCTGACCAATCGCAAGCCAGCACACCGGCAAGGCAAGGTGCAACTTATTGATGCGACCGAGTGGTACAGTCCCCTGCGTAAGAACCTGGGTGCCAAGAACTGCGAGTTGTCCAATGGCGACATCCGCCGCATTTGCGATGCTTTCCTCGCGTTTGAGGAGACAGAGCAGTCGAAGATTTTTCCCAATAAGGCATTCGGCTACTATAAGGTGACGGTTGAACGACCACTACGCCTCGCTGTCGATTTGTCGGCTGAACACCGCACGCGATTTCGGGATGCCTGCTGTGAAGCAAAGGAAGAGCCACTCGCCGATGTGGTTGATCGGGTGGCGGAGACTGCGGGTAACGGTCCTCATCTCGATTTCAATTGTTTCATAGATGCGGTTGCCACAGAGGCTTCTGAGCAGGGCGTCAAGCTGATCGCCAAACGGAAGAAGCTGTTGCAAACGTCGCTGGCATTTCGGGACGAAGCCGCCGAGCCGGTGATTAAGAGGGTCCACAAATTGGGCAATAGGGAGCCAGACCCGATTCGCGGTCTGGTAGAGGCGACAGTGAATGACCAGTGCGTCGTCGTTGAATACGAACCCGATAGCGAGTTGCGCGATACTGAACAGGTCCCCCTGCTCGATGAGGGCGGTATTGAGGGCTTCTTACACCGCGAGGTATTGCCCTATGCTCCTGATGCATGGTATGTTTCGACGAGTGTCAAAATTGGCTATGAGATCAGCTTTACCCGCCACTTCTACAAGCCACAGCCCATGCGTTCGAGGGAAGAAATCCGTGCTGATATACTGGCGTTGGAGCGAGAGAGTGAGGGGGTGTTGGAGGAGATTATGGGGGAGTAAATATCTTGCCAACCTTGAATATGTGAATAAAGTTGGCTATACTCTAAATGCAATCTTGAATATGCATTCTTCGAGCGCATGGGTGAGGAAACGGGACCGGGAGAGACGCGCGAACGAAATTTGACCTGAGAGAGCAATGAAATCTTTAGATGACCATATTGAGATTACCTCCGGTATATGCAGCGGAAAGCCGCGTATTGCCGGCCGTCGCATTACCGTGGCGCACATCGCCATCTGGCATGAACGCATGGGCAAATGTGCAGATGAAATCGCCGCAGAATACGATTTGACACTGGCCGATGTGTATGCAGCATTGGCCTACTATTTTGATCACCGCGAGGAAATTGACCAATCGATTCAAGAGAGTGAAGAATTTGTGAAGGCCTTCCGCCAACAGACCTTCTCAAAGTTGGCTGAAAAGCTACAAGAAAAGAGAGGTAACTAAATGCAGTTTCAACATTACGATCTCGGGCATCAACCACAAGGTGCTTTTGTTGAAGTAACATTGTCGGGAAATGCTGCCAATGTTCGGCTACTTGATAGCACAAACTTCCAAAATTATCGCTCTGGCCGTAAACATCGTTATATCGGTGGTCTAATTAGACGGTCTCCTGCTCGTTTGACGATTCCACGCACAGGAACTTGGCATATAGCTGTTGACTTCCAAGGCCTGCGAGGTCAATGTCGTTCTTCAGTTCGTGTAATTCCCCGAGCCGCACTGTCTCCACTCCCAGAATCCTCATCCTCACTATCATCTAAAGAGCGGGCTATACACCAAGAAAACTCTGTCGAGCGTACACTTGAAGGTTCTGTGCAATCTGAACATTATGACGTCTTTATTTCTCACGCTACTGAAGACAAAGACGACATTGTACGTCCGCTGACCAACGCGCTAATTGCAGAGGGTCTTAGGGTTTGGTACGACGAATTTGAACTTCGAATTGGTGATAGCCTGCACCGAAAAATTGATAGTGGCCTCTCACGGAGCCGATTCGGAGTAGTTATAATTTCACATTCATTTTTTGCGAAAAACTGGACTCAATACGAATTAGATGGACTCGTGACACGAGAAATGACTGGTGAACAGGTAATTCTTCCGATTTGGCACGAAATCAGTCAGAGTGAGGTTATTGAAAAGAGTCCTTCGCTGGCGGACAAAGTCGCTCGCAACACTTCGGATTTCACTATCGACGAGATTGCCTGCGAAATCGCTGAAGTCACAAGGACAAGTTTGTAAATCTTAGCTGGATAATGTCATATGATGTCCAACCTTAAACCCTATCCCGACTATAAGCCCTCCAATGTCGAGTGGCTTGGTGATGTGCCTGCCCATTGGGAAGTAAGGCGGGTGAAGCAAGTGTCGTGGATCCAGGGCGGATTTGCGTTTTCTGCTGATTCATTCGGAAAGGAGGGAGTTCCGGTGGTCCGAATGAACAACATCCGTCGTGGAGTATTGGCTTTAGATGATGTAGTTCGAATTCCTGAACATCAATGCAAGGATGCGTTTGCACTTAAAGAAGGCGACATTATATACGGGTTATCTGGAAGCATTGGTGCTACTGGTAGCCTTGGAAACTATGCTGTTGTCAGAAAGGATGACATTCCAGCACAATTGAACCAACGCGTTGCAAGATTTAGACCCGTGATGGGCCGAATCACAGAGGGATTTCTAGTTAGGTCCATACAGATAAGAGTTTTCTACGACCAGGTTCTTTCACATACGACAGGAACGGCTCAGTTCAACGTAAGTACAAATGACATTAGCAATGTTGCCTTGGCATTACCACCGGTTGAAGAACAACGGCGAGTAGTATGCTATCTTGACCTGGCCGACGAACGCATCCGCCGCTACGTCAGAAGCAGGGAGCGGCTTATCGAACTGTTGGAGGAATATCGGCAGGCGGTCATCCACCACGCTGTCACGCGCGGTCTTGACCCCGATGTGCGCCTCAAGTCCTCGGACGTCGAGTGGCTTGGTGATGTGCCAGCGCATTGGGAGGTGCGACGGCTACGGAATGTCGGCGAAGCTATAATTGGATTGACCTACGATCCTCAAGATGTTGTAGATGAAGAAGATGGAATTCTCGTTCTGCGAGCCTCGAATATCTCTAACGGTAGGATCGTCTATGGGGATAATGTTTACGTCCGCTGTTCAGTACCTGACCGGCTTATTACAAAAGTGGGCGATATACTCATCTGCTCCAGGAGTGGTAGCCGAGCACTTATCGGCAAGAATGTGAGAATTGATTCATCGTCATCAGGAGTGACATTCGGTGCGTTCATGACTGTTTTTAGATGTGCAAATAATGAATATTTGCGTTATGTTTTTAATTCCAAATTGTTTGAATATCAATCTGGCGCATTTATGACTTCTACTATCAATCAACTTACCTTAAGCATGCTTTACAGCATTAAGATTCCATTGCCGCCGGTTCCAGAACAAAAACGGATTATTCATTACCTTGAAAAGGCAACTGCCGATGTTGACGTCGCTATTGACCGTGCGCGGCGAGAAATTGAGTTGCTGGGCGAATACCGCACGCGGTTGATTGCCGATGTGGTTACAGGCATAGTAGATGTGCGCGAGGTAGCGGCAGAGTTGCCTGATGAAGTTGAGTAGAGAGAACGCGCGGTGGGACTGGTATCAAAATAGAGTGCATAAATAGGAAACAGCCCAAAAAAAAAGATAAAAAATGCGACGATTTGACGAATCTCACGATAACGAGTTTGCGGAAACCGTAAAACTTGGCGAAGACAATGCTGAATGCTTACGCCAAATGCAGAGTTGGTGTAAGCATGTTGAAATCGAACGGACATCAGAAGGACTTTACGCGCAAATGACGGGGCTTCCCATAGCGGGCCACAGTGTGGCTTGCCCAAAAGTAGAGGACAAATCGGAGTCCATGAATCTCCGCTGGATTTTCTCTGATTTTCTTGTAGAAAACTGTGCTACTTGTCCGCATCATATCCCAAACGGAGATCCTTCGTGGGGCCAGGAGATAATTGATAAACACCGAGAGGAGGCCCATAAGCGCGAGCAAGAAGACAAAAAGGAAGCGGATCGAATATTCAAACTTCGTTCTGAACTGCGTTCAAAATCAAGGGACATTAGTGCGGAGACAGCTCCCGAATCTCATCGCATCCTCAAGTATCTTGAGGCGATTTTCTCTGAGGATGAAACCGAACGTAAAGAAGCTTCTGAACGATTGGAGCAATCTGCACGCATAGGAGCAGACCTTTTTCCAAACGCGGCAATTGAACTGATCTTGCTGCTTGCAGGCTCCAATGAGTTTTCCGAATTACTGCTTCCGGTCTGTAAGGAACTCGCTAACAGACGACTCGATTTAGAGACTCGTCTAAGTCATGTTTCTCTCGACAACATTGAAAAAGGGCTACACATAGAGCAATCCGCTTCAGTGTTGGATGCGCTTGACGATAGCGTTGGATATCCACTTGATGAAGTATATATCACAAAATTGCTCCTCTCACAGGATCATGATTTAATTCGGTTCTCTGATGAACCTGACTATTCTCACAGTACCGCAATTATCATACGCAGTTTTGATGCTGATCCAGATAGTGTTCAAAACATTGTTCGCCGTGAGCTCCAGAACGAGAGTGACCATGTGCGCGTGTATTTATGTAGAGCAATCAAACTCATTCAAGAGGTACGACCGCAGATAGCTATCAATCTTCTTGATGCCCTCGCTCAATCGCTTGAACTCTACGAAAATGCACGGTCAGGTTACGAGCAACCATCAAAAAAAATTATCCAAATTCTGCAATCGGCGTTTCGACACTCTACGGATAGAGTTGATCTCTTTCTTGTTGAGGCAATGACTCATGTTCGTCCAGCCGTACAAGAAGATATTGTTGACATATATCGAGATCAGTTCTTTGACCGTACGATAAGTTGGGAAAAACGGGATGAACGGCGAAATCGAACAGAAGTGTCAGAACCAGAAGAAGTGGCAATTCAGAGGCTACTTTCATGGGTTAAGGATGAACGGCTCGAAATCGACATTCGTGTCCAGGTGGTTGAAGCGTTGGGGACCGCCTGTGCATATGCATCGGCAGAGATGATACATCATTTTGACTCCATTCTTGGCTACTTTGCCATAATTAGTGACCAGGAACATCCTCCTGATCCGCCGCCCAGGATTCTGCTTCCCGGTCAGCCCCAAAGTAATCAACTTGAGCAACTGGATGAATTTAGTCGAACCCAGAAATGGAGTGCATTCAAGGATGGATTGCAAAAATGTTTGGCAGAACTCTGCAAGATCAAACCATCAGAGGCATTTGATTCCATCTGCGGCTGTTTGAGCCAACCGTCGGCACACCTTGAGGATGACTTTAAGGCATGCTGTATATCATTGTTGGGCGAACTTGGCAAAGACTATACCCTCCGCCCACAGGTACTGCCTTTGATCTGGCGTGCGTTGATGGATTACGATTCGGATTGGGTACGGTCTCAGGCGATAGGAGCGACGGTAGAGATGTTCTCCTTTTCGGCCTCTTCTCCACCCGCGAACCTGGTAGATACAATTATTGTCCATTTACAAGATCCAAAAATCGTTGTTTATCAAGCTGCTTTGCAAGCTGTGTCACGGCGCCCAAGATGGTTTGATGAGAAGCAATCATTTGAGGCTCTGAAGTGTCTTGAGCGGCACCTTCATGCATACCGCAATGAAAAGTACCAACTTGATGATATCTGTAGCGGAATCCTGTCAGTCAGTCGCCGATATGAGCGCCTTAAGCCGTTTGCATTACGTCTGGTCGAGTCAATTTTTCCAACTGATGAATATTTTGTCGATAAGAAAATAGCCGAAGCACTGATCGGGTTTTGCGAGCCAGATGACGAAAATGCAGCGCTTGTCGCGAAAGATATCGGTGCTCATTTGGCGAATCACGATAGAGACCGTTACAACTATTATGGGTATTCCGAACGCTTACGTATGTTTGAATGGTTGCACCAATTGCCAGAGGATACGTACCACCGTGTGGCAGACAACCTTTTGACATCTGCCAAAAAAATAGCTGAACACGATGTTTGGGAATTATGCCACTTCGCAAGTCTGTTTTCACACTTTCAAGCATTTCGGTATGAGCAAGCTGTTTTAGAATCCGCAGTTAATTCTGTGCCTGAAGAACCAAGGCACGAGACGTCTCGTGCTAACTTACATCAACTCGCGATGATTGCAGCCGGGAATGCAGCTTTACAGGATGGTGACACAGAAAAGGCCGAAGCATATTTTGCAAAAGGGAAAGGTCGGGCTTGATGCAGCAAATAGAATTACAACTTGAGCATGCCTTTAATTCAGCGGCACTCATTCAGGACACACATGCAATTTTGAATTCGGTAACAGAAGGACAGACAGAGTGGACTCAGGCGGTTAGTTCTCTCATCAATCGTATTGACGATATTCTCACAAATACGCCAGAATCTCATGTACCCATAGAGTGGCACATCATGATTGCTGGGCTACATACATTAGTTAGTCAGGTAGTTTGTGTGACAATAGCTCAGGGTGGTGAAGGTGATTTGGTTGCGGAACGCACAAGGTGTGATGTCTTAGTGAGTGAACTGTGCCGTCTGGTATCGACAGATTCTTTGGCTTTGCCGAAAAGTACGGATTCAATTCGTCAATCATTGCTCCAAACAGGGCAATGTAATTCCGATGAGTTGCGTGCATTTCTATTGATGATCCCACTGCCTACCTTGTATTGGAATGCGAGCGAAGCGGAATTTCCGTATCGAGTTGCAGATAGAGAATCCGATACTACACCGAGTCCGATGTTGCGAGTGATTGTATTTCTGGATCATGCCCCAGTAGCAAGTCCACAATTCTTAAAGTCTAATATTTTGTATCCATTGGTATTTCAGGTCCGTGGTCTCACATGGCCTAGTGATGCGGTTCGCCTTCACCTCGATTTACTCACTACATGTCCGCAGAATGAGTTCTCGGTTTCCGATTTTACTTTGGATAAACCTCATTGTATTAAGGACGGTGAATATCAGGGGGAATTGGTAGGACAAATCAAGTTTAACTCTGGACAAAGTAGCGTTCTGGATGATCTCATATTTACAGTTCGTAGCGCATTTGAGACATCTACTGGAGATTTCACAGAAATTCCAGTAATAGGACATAATGAGTTGCGATTAAGAGTCGTCAATGAAGACCTACATCCTCTAATGACGGGTAACCGACAGCTGGATCAACATATTGCAGAGCTTGTCACAAAGTTACTTTCAGACCATCCAAAGGTTAAAGATGAGTTGCCGGACTTGCTGAAAATGCTCCAAGCTCTCGCTCGTCTGCTCGCCACATATGCTCAAGAGGCTATCTACAAGGGGGAGAGTGACGTACCTGAGTCTGAGTTTCAAAAAACAGTGCTTCGAGACCTTCGAAATCAACTCGGACAGGTACAAGAACACCCAAGTCAAGCCGGGGGTGTTACAGATATCAGGTATCGAGGTGTTATTGTTGAACTAAAGGTTGAAAGAGAAAACGGTGATCGTGAGTATATTTCGAACAAATACACGGCTCAGGCTACTCAATATGCCGGTGTAGAAACCAGGCAGATCAGCATTCTTCTGGTGCTTGACCTTACGACCAAGGAGAAGCCTCCGGGTGACATTAGGAATGATATTATTCTCACTGATGTCGAGACCCATGGGGGAGACGATAGAGCCAAAGAGTTTCCATCCAAAACATTTGTCTTTGTGATCAATGGGAATATGAAAAGTCCATCAACCTACTCCCGATGATAGCCCATTTTAGGACGGAGAAATTCGGCTCACTGATGATACCTGTTCCACCCTTCGTGTTGCTGGACGAATACCGCACGCGGTTGATTGCTGATGTGATTACGGGCAAAGTAGATGTGCGCGAGGCAGCGGCTGAGTTGTCTGCTGTTTAATGGACAGAAATAGAGATTATATGGACAATCGCTCAGTTCTCAAGATGACGCCCGGACGCGCCGCGCTGGTAGGGCTGATGGACTGTTATGTGCGCGGCTTGCTGGATCCATTCGTGACGCTGCTGGAAGTGCATAAGCTCATGTATTTTATGCAGGTAGCAGGCGAGCCGTTGAGATTGAAATTCGTTAAAGCCACGTATGGGCCTTATGCTGAGAACCTCCGGCATGTGTTGAACGCCATTGAGGGACATCTGGTGTCCGGCTATGCAGATGGTGGCGATGCTCCCGATAAGGAATTGGAATTGGTTCCGGGGGCGCTTGAAGATGCCCATGCATTTCTCGAAAACACACCTGAAACGCAGGCGCGCTTTGAAAGGGTTTCCACGCTTATTGAAGGGTTCGAGTCGTCGTTTGGCCTGGAATTACTCTCTACGGTGCATTGGATCGCCAGCGAGGAGAAGATATTGGACTTTGACGACATAGTGAATCATACTTACGCCTGGAGCGAAAGAAAGAAACAGTTTTCGCGGCGTCAGATTAAGATAGCATTTGATATTTTGTCGGAGAAGGGATGGATTGAGCATTCCGATGTGCGTGAGGCAGCGCATCCGGGAAGGA
>VXRD01000050.1 GCA_009838845.1 Gemmatimonadota bacterium
AAAAATTATATTTTACAAAAACCGTTTGTTTTTTATCTCTTCAAAAAAAGGAAAATGAAGGGAGGCAATAATGCCACGAGCTTATGTGGTAAAAACAGTGGATAAATCAGGGCAGCCGATCCCCGGCATTTTTGCGGAACTGCAAGCCGGACAGGCGAGGATAGGCTGGTCCTACCGAGATGATCTCGATTTGCGCTTGATTCAGGATAGGATTCAACAGGGCCAGCCACTGAATCAAGCACAAACAGAAGCCAAGCGATGCTTGGGATTTCTTACCAGAGTCGATCTGAATGACTATCTCCTCTATCCCCATCAGCCAAATAGAGGGGAGTTCTATGTCGTTCAGGTAACGGGCGATTACGACTATTCGACCGCGGCGAACAGCCTCAATGGGGATTTCCGGTCATTCAGACCCTGTTCACTTTTGACATTGAATCCGGTTGATATGTACGACCAGATCGTTCCTGCACAATTGCGATATCGCCTCGGACTACAGGGACGGTTCTATGAGCCATCCGACTCCGGGCCATTTTTCACATTTTTAGATGCCCTCCCTCAAGCAGGACACATCCAAGATGATTCAAACCAGGCGAGTTTGCAGAGGATCCGCAACGATCTTCGAGAGAGGCTTCCTGATGCACTTCACAGGGAGTTCAGTAGAGCCGATCTATCCAGGAGGTTCTGTCCTGACCTCTTCGAGCGTATGGGCTATTCCTTTGTCGTACAGGAAGGCCCCGCAGAAGCTGGCTCAGATATTGTTGTCACCTTAGGTTCGCCCCTGTTGCCGGATTCGGTTGAGATCCGAATCGGTGTGCAGGTTTTCGCTGCCGAAGGAACCGTTGAAGAACCGTTTCTTCAGGATAAGTTGAACCAATTGCTTCAGGGCTGGGATAACAACAGCCTCGACTACGGAGTTTTACTTACAACGGGACTGTGTAGCGAGGAAGCCAAAGAAGCACTATACAGACACAATGAGAATAATCCGAATCGGCTTGTGCGCCTGATTGACGGCAACGACCTCGCTGATCTCTTTCTGCAATACTTTTGAAAGAAGAAAAACGGTGTCTGAACTTTGGCGATTTCACCCCTAGCCGAATGGCATAGACCCTAAAGATGTCAGGCACTACTGCTTATGAAGAGATCAATGCCATTTCAGATTTAAAAACGCCTGTGATGTGTACGCCTGAAGAGTTAATGGAGGTATAATACGATGTGGAAAGATCCCATAGTGGAAGAAATCCGCGCCATTCGTTCAGAAATAGAGGCGGAATGTGATCATAATTTTGGTAAGATATTCGCACGAGCGATTGAAACTCAAAAAAAATTAAACAATCGGCTTGTTTCCAAACCCACTTCACAATATCGAAAAAAATGACGCATCAGGTTTGATAAAAGTCCTGTCTGCAAAAAATAAAGGCGCAGTTCCAAGGTAGAGAAACTGCGCCCTTCTTATGCCCAGCATCACCTTTACATACGGCGGTGCCAAAGTCGATACTGTCGTGTGTTTACGAGGCTTTTTTGGGATAAACGACACGTAACTGTGTCATATCGCAGTCATCAAGCGTGAGGGTATCGGGATCGTCTTTTATTGCTTTGTCGATCTCCTCATCTGTCACGCGATCCAAATAATCAAAGTCTGTCCGCGACTTCTCTTTTTCAGACTTTCGACCAGAAAACCTCTCGTTCATCTTTTCTTGCCCCCTTGCGGAAATAAATGGAAATCACCTCACGCATCTAACACGCGCTGAAATGCTTCGAGATTGGGCACCTGTATCGCCGCGCGGAGCAACTGCTTGAGGCGTTGCAAATCTTCGATAGCCGCAATGCGAGTGGATAGGGGGTGCGCTTCGCTCATGTCAAATCGAATCTCCAACACATCGAGGATAGCTTCAATCGTACTTCTTCTTTCGCCTTGCTCAATGCCTTGCTCAATGCCTTGCTCAATGCCTTGCTCAACACCCTCCTCTCTGCCCTGCTCAAAACCTTCCTCTCTGGCTTCCTCTCTGCTTTCCTGGGTAAGGGATTGAAAAAGAGATGATTCGCGCAAGATGTCCATGATGCCCTCCTTGAAAATAATATTAGAAATCGTTTCAGGCTCATATACCAACTCACTCAATGCCACCATGCCTGCGAGATAATCCGCCCTATATGACCGAGCGACAGGGCGCGTTCGAGCCGTATGAATACATTGGTGCAACCACGCATCCGAAGCCATCCCCTCAGGCGGCTTCATCAACGGTGTGAAAGGAATCAGACCCGATTGCCCCGATTCGAGGACGCGCTCGCCTTCTATCTCAATCAGCCTGATCACGCGATACCGAATCGTGATTTCGTAGTCAAGATGCGCCTGGACATAGTACCCGGTATCGTGCTGCCCCGCATTGGGACGCAAGTAGATCACATTGGAATAGATCGGCAGACCGTGTTGCCGAATAGCATGTCCAATATAGCCTGCCATGCGACGCGGCATAGGTGGATTGGTGCTGTCAGTCGTTTGAAACTCGTTGTGGACCAATACCTCCTCACCATCGATACGCACGCGAATCAGGCTGTCGGTTTGGCGTGCTTCAACAGTGTATTGCTCTGTGTCAATGACAGCAAGAACCTCAACATCCTCGCGTCCGAGGGTGAATCCAGCAAAGTCGTCGGGATATTTCTGAATGAGGTGTTTGGAAATCGTATCAAATTCGGCCATGTGAAATGCCTCTTGTCTGATGGGGTAAGTGCGCGGGACACGCGCAACACTCAGACACAAAGCAAATATCAGGCCAAAAATGAAATTATCACAGAATTAAGCGAGAATTTGTATTGGTAGACATCTAAACATCGCATTTTGCTTTAAATATGCTGTATTGCACATTTGTTCACAACCTGAATTTAATCCGCAGATGGACGCAGATGGGCACAGATGAAAGACGAAAAGAGTACATTTTGAGCGATGAATGAGAGGTCAGGTGAAAGATATGTACCGCTTGACCAGGTGGACTGATAGATGTCTCATCACAATCGGTTGGCATTCGGAAAAGCGACCGCTTGTTATTGACCAGTGATGGTTTAATGACACTTGGGGACGAGGAGATCGCGCGTATTCTGAAGAACAATCCAGACGCACCGCTTGAAGAAGTTACCGCGGCACTCATCCAGGCCGTGGAAGAAGCCAGATATCCCTACCAGGACAATACGACGGTGTTACTCTACAGGCCGGAAGCCGATTTTGGGGAGGGAATGCTTCCAAGTAGCCTCGAGAACCACGACCAGAAACAGGCTTATCGAGACTCTGGTCGGCGTTTAAGAAAATGCTCACAAAATCTCCAGGTCAGCAATCAAATCTAACTTCTTGACACAATCCACATGGTGAGTATTATGTTCTCTTGACATAGGATTTGAAGTTAAAACCATCCTGCAACGCAAACCCGACAACAACGGGAGATTTTCAAAATGGAATATGATCTGACCACGGATGATGGCCTGCGCTGTGCGTGCCAGTCATTAAATATAGATATACAAACAACAAAAGACTTCGTCCAAAAATTTGATGGAGCAACCACCAAAGAATTTAAGGATTACCAAGAGCTTCTCTGGGAAAACGACAAAGACAATCCAATTTGTGATCCTCCTGGAATGGCTCCTCACGTTAATGTCGAGGAGATAATGAGAGACGACGTTTTTCTCGATTGGTTCTATAAAGAGTACCGGAGGATTCGATCGATCGATAGCCAAGGCCGCACCAAGCCTCTATGCGAGTTCGCAAACGAATTGTCGGGCTACATGCGCGAATACTCGCTAGATATCCGTAAGAATACCCCCAGAACTCGCATATATCGTGCCTTAGCGACTCTCTTTCCCGAAAACTTCACACGTCGCGTTTCTAAATCACAGTTAAAAGTTCTCGCAAAACGCATGGATATCGAAACAACAGGCCACTTAGTAGAGGTTCATCAAAGGATTCTGAACCGACTTGCCGATGTCAACGTACTCGGCGAACCAAGTGCAAGTGATCCAGATGAAGTGATCCGACGAATGATATTGACTTGGGAGCTTCCGTATGTAGTACCTCAAGAAGTTTCGACTCTCAACACAATTTTCTATGGCCCACCGGGGACTGGGAAGACTTACGCCACTACCCGGCGCTGCGTTGAGATTTGTGACGGAATGGTGCCAGATGATTGGTCAGACAAAAAAATCCGCGAACGTTATAGTGAACTTGTCAAAGAGCACCGAATCGAGTTCGTCACTTTCCATCAGTCCTATGGCTATGAAGAGTTCATTGAGGGTCTGCGCCCGGATACGAGTCGGAGCGGTGCTAGCTTCAGTCTCAGCCCGACCAGAGGTGTGCTCAGACGCATCGCAGAACATGCCCGCAATAAAACTGAACCCTATGTCCTCGTCATCGACGAAATCAACCGGGCCAATGTCTCAAAGGTGATGGGCGAACTTGTCACGCTCTTGGAAGAGGACAAGCGGGAAGGCGCAGAGAACGAAGTGACCGTGACGCTACCTTACTCAGACGAGCCTTTCACTCTTCCGGCGAATCTCCACATCCTCGGTACGATGAACACCGCTGACCGATCTATTGCGCTACTCGATACCGCGCTACGCCGCCGCTTTGATTTTGAGGAAATGGTACCTGATCCCGACACACTGAACACAGTGGAAGGCATCAACCTGCCCGATGTGCTCCGCGCACTGAACAATAGGCTGGAATTTCTCATCGATCGCGACCACTTGATTGGCCACGCCTGGTTGATGAAGGCACATACAAAGGAGGAAGTTGACCGCATCATGCAGCGCAAGATTATTCCACTCATTGCCGAATACTTCTACGACGATTGGGAAAAAGTTCGCGCTGTACTCGGTGGTACCGACGATTTTGTGCATAGCGAAAAACTTAAGCCACCACCGGGTCTGGATGATATGGGCGAAGACAGTTACCGATGGACAATGCAGGAGAGATTCGCGGATGGTGCATATGATAAACTTATCTCCGGCCCCCGTACTGAAGAAAGCGAAGCATCATGATCACGCCTTCGCCATTCCTCACCTGCCAAGAATGGGAGAACCTACCTGAGTCGTGCAATTTGACTGAGTCCGAGGCTGATCGTCTCTACGATCTTGCCAGGCACTCCGCTCGGCGACTGAAGTTACCCGAAGACGCTGTTCTCACCCGCACTCGCCACGGCTTGAAAGCTGGACAGGTCGTGGGTATTCTCGTCATTCCGAGAAAGACCCTCGAAATTCTACCCAAGATTGACGGAGAGAATAGTAACGTGCGTGAGGCACTTGTCCGCATGCTCGCCGTGGCATACAATCTCCGTGTGGTCGATGGCAAACTCGCGACTTTGGCCGTTCAGCAACACGATCTCCTTGAAATGCTTGTCCGTCTATTCGCCGACCAGTTACTCGCTGCTGTCCGGCGCGGTCTGCCTCGCCGTTACATCAGCCATGAAGAAGATTTGAAGCTATTGCGTGGGAAGCTCAACGTTACACGCCAGATAACGTATCTGGCCTTTCGGCCAGACCTATTGGCCTGTCGCTTCGACGAACTGTTCGAAGACACTCCTCTCAACCGCGTCCTCAAGGCGGCAGTATCCCGTCTCGCTGGCATCACTCGCTCTGTCGCCAATGCTCGGCTCCTTGCCCAACTTGCCGCCTACCTGGAGTTCGTGGGCAACTCACCTGATCCACTCTGCGAACGGGTACGCCTTGACCGCACCAATACCGCCTTCCACGACCTCTACTCCCTCGCCTGTCTGTTCCTGCAAGGGGACTGGCAGAGTACGACAAGCGGCGGCTCCCCGGGTTTCTCTCTGTTATTCCCAATGAACGACCTTTTTGAGAAATTTATCGGACAGAGCTTGAAACGCACCCTCCATCAACCAGTCTACCTTCAAGACCGTCGGCATCACGTACTAACCAACACGGATGGCTCGTCGATCTTCAACCTAAAACCCGACGCTGTGATTAATGATGTCCCTGATGGTCCTATCATTCTCGACACCAAATGGAAATCCCTCACTCCCGACAATAAGCGAACCTTGGGTGTCGAAGAGTCCGACATCTACCAGATGCTCGCCTACGGCCAAGCATACGAAGCTTCAAGCTTGATCTTGCTCTATCCCTGGCATAGTGAAATGGACTCGAAGGGGATCAGCCGCGATTGGACATTTACGGGAACCTCCCGTCATCTATATATAGAAACGATCAATGTCGGCTATCCCGATAAGGTCCCCGAAATCCTAAGATGTATTATGAACCGAGTAATAAACCACCTGAACAAAGCAGGTGAACCATGACAAAACATTATCTCTCCAAATCGAAAATCATGGCGGGTCGCCAGTGTGAAAAGCGTCTGTGGCTGGAGATGTATCGGTCCCATCTCATCGAATACGGCTCCGACGTTGAGCAGCGCTTTGCTGCGGGCGATAACGTCAATGAGGTGGCTCACGCCCAATATCCGGACGGGGTCCTCGTCTCCTACGATCACGGAGCGAAGGCTGCTGTAGAGGAGACCCAGCGTCTGCTGTCAGAACAGCCCGGTAAGCCGATCTTCGAAGCCACCTTCAAAGCGCATGATGTTCTGGTCCGTGTAGATATCCTCAAGCCGTGCAGCGGTGGCTTTGAAATCATCGAAGTAAAATCCAGCACCTCGGTCAAAGATCATCATTACGCAGACAGTGCAGTGCAAACCTGGGTTCTGGAATCCGCGGGCATACCGGTCAAAGCGATCTATCTTTGTCACATCGATAGGCAATTCGTGTATCCCGGCAACGGCGATTACCGGGGCCTGTTCCACTATGAAGACATCACGCAAGAAGTTCGAGAACTGAGCCGCGCAGTCCCGCAATGGGTAGAGCGCTACAGAGAAATGCTCAACAGCGACGAACCCGAAATCGAAATGGGGGACCAATGCACGGATCCCTATTCCTGTCCCTTTATCGATTATTGCCGTGGCGAAGAGACCGAGTATCCGCTGCGATACATGCCGCGTCCCCGTGGAACTCGTCAAGTCATAGACGCCCTGACTGCTGAAGGCATTGAAGACATCCGCGACATACCTGAAGACCGCTTGAGCAACGAGAAACAGAAATGGGTACGACGTGTCACGATAGCGGGCGAGCCGGAACTGAGACCAGAGGCTGCTGAGGTCGGCCAATATGGTTATCCGCGCTACTACCTCGACTTTGAGACCATCCACTTCGCGGTTCCCATCTGGGAAGGTACAGGCCCTTACAAGCCATTGCCATTTCAATGGTCCTGCCACATTGAGCTTGCCAGCGGAGATCTTCAGCACGAAGAACACCTTGACACCAGCGGCAACCCTCCGATGCGGACCTGTGCGGAAGCACTGATAGAGGCCATAGGGAAAGAAGGACCGATCTTCGCTTATGGAAGCTATGAAAAGACCGTCTTAAATGCCCTGATAGCCCGCTATCCCGATCTTGCCGAGAACTTGCACAAATTGAAGGAACGACTCGTGGATCTCCTTTCCATCGTGCGAAAGACTTACTATCATCCCGACATGCTCGGCTCGTGGTCAATCAAGAACGTATCGCCTGCGATAGCACCGCATCTCGGCTATGGGTCACTCGGTGATGTACAGGACGGAAGCGCGGCGGGCACGGCCTATTTGCAGATTATCAACCCTGAGGCCGATGCCGCCGAGCGGGAACGTTTGACACGCGAGTTGCTGGCTTATTGCAAGCACGACACCCTGGGAATGGTGGAACTCGTGAAGTATCTTTCGAAATAATCCAGGTGAATTCTCTTGAAGAATCTGTTTGCATTGGCTACATTTTATTAATGAAAAAGCGAGACTATAGCTTAACACAAAGGATTTCAAACGTCAGATAAGGTGGTATTGATCCTATGGAAACGATCCGATTGTCCAATGAGATTTTGGAAAAACTCGGCAAATTATGTCAGGCTGGAGGGTACGAAACCATCGCGCAAGGTTTGGAACAGGCCGTTGACCATCATCTTTTAGAA
>VXRD01000051.1 GCA_009838845.1 Gemmatimonadota bacterium
CCGTGCGATCATCCAAAAACAGATCTAAATTCGCCTGAATCGCCTGTTCTGAATCCGTATCTAAGGCATTGGTCGCCTCATCAAAAATCAAAATTTTCGGATCACAATACAGTGCCCGTGCAATTGCAATCCGTTGTCGTTGTCCACTCGATAGCCCCACGCCCTGCTCACCGACCTTTGTCTCATAGCCCAAAGGCATATCGCTTACGAAATCGTGTACACAAGATAGCTTTGCCACTTCCAAAATGCGGTCCATGTCCGCGTCTGTCTGACCAATGGCGATATTTTCTGCAATCGTGCCAGAAAACAAAAACGGCTCCTGCATCACCATACCCACCTGCCGCCGCAACCAATGGGGATCCAGATCTCGCACATCCATCCCATCGAGCGTTACGCGCCCTTCTGACGGATCAAACAAACGGGGCACTAACTTTACCAACGTCGTCTTACCCGCACCACTGCGTCCCACAATTGCAACTTTTTGACCCGGCTCAAGCGTCAGGTCTATATTATTCAACACATAAGGTTCGTCAGAACCAACACCATATCTAAAAAATACCCCCTCAAAAACCACCCGTCCTACCAAATGCTTTAAGATCAAACCCTGACCCTGTTGCCGCGCATCTTCCATCTGCGTGTCATACACATCATTTAACCGATCTAACGCTATACGCGCTTCTTGCACCTGCGGCCATATCCCGATCAAGCCCATAATGGGGCCCATCACATTGCCAATCAGCGCATTAAACGCCATCAACTGTCCAACCGACAGGTTACCCGCAATCACCAATGAGGCGCCATACCACAAAATCACCGTACTGCTCAACAAATTGATCACACTTCCGATCCCCCCAAACAACATCTGCATTTTTAACCGCTGAAAGCCAATCTGAATTTCCTTCGTGAACTTGCCTTCCCAATGCCACCGCGTCGCGCGCTCAACTGCCGCGGCTTTGACCGCATCAATGCCCTGCAGCGAATCGATTAAAACAGATGATTGTTCGGCACGCGCCAGAAAAGCGCGCTGGCTGAAAGCCTTCAAAATGGGTGTGTAAATCAGCGTAAGCCCTACAGAGAGCGGCACAAAAATCAGCATGACCAACGTCAGTTCAGCGTTGTAATAAAACATCAAGCCCAGATAGACAAAAAGCATGATAAAATCTAAGACTGCCGAAACCGTCGTACCTGTCAACAACCGCCGAATCGTTGCATTCTCTCGAAATCGCGTGGTCAAATCGCCCGTGCGCCGCAGAGCAAAAAACTGCATGGACAGCGCCAGCAAATGCCGATAAAAACGCGACAACATCGCAATGCTCAACCGCGCACTCACATACCCGATCAAATAGACGCGCAACGTCGATGTGCCCATCTGGAACAACGCGACGACCACCATCCCTACCAGCATCAAATTCAACAAATCCTCGTCGTGATGCACTAAGACCTGATCAACAATCGTCTGCATAAAAATGGGCGACGCCAGACCGAACAAACTGAGCACCAGAGACGCCAGCAACACCTCAATCAATATGCCTGTATAGGGCCTGACCAGTGGAAAAAACCGCTTAAAAGAAGACTGAGACGGTTCGTTCTCTGCCACCTGATCTGTATATTCCAACAACAGTGCCCTGTTTGTCCACCCCTTCTCAAACTCTGCCCGCGACAGCTTGCGAATACCCACACCGGGGTCTGCTATTTTCACCTCCTTTTTATCAATCTGATACAAGACCACAAAGTGATTGCCCTCCCAGTGCAGAATGGCTGGCAATTCTGTTCGCATCAGAGCCTCATATCCCGTGCGCACGCCGCGCGTGATAAAGCCCAGTGTTTCCGCAGCCTCAGCCAAAGCCGCCATCGACGTGCCATACCGCGACACATTGGACATATCGCGCAGCCTGTTCAACCCAATCGGCATCTTGTAATACTTACAAATCATGCCCAAACACGCCGCGCCACAATCCGATTGATCGTGTTGCTTCAAAAATGGAAAGCGAAACCATGTGGGAACGTATGGTTTTTCACCGTCTATTCTGATATTGACTACATTGGATGCTGTATTGGATGCCAGTTTTTCATCAGACCGGTCAACGGGTGGTTCGGGCACTTGTCGCGTTTTTCGAAACAATGCCCCATTCGCCCCCTGATCTCCACGCGATATACGACCTTTCTCCAACGCCTCATCAAATTCCGGTATCATAGCTTTTAACTTATTAAAATCGCTTTTATCTATACAAAAGAGCACGCTATGACACCGACTGCGAATGACCGTTTTATCATCTCTATCATCGCCAAAATAATCACCTGCACTCAAAATCACCGTATCCCCGTCTTCTGACACAGCCTCCAACTGACCGCTACCGATCAAATAAAATCGCTGACCCAACTGACCTCGCTCAACAACGGTCACACCCTCCTCAATCGCCTCGCGCTTCAGCCGCGCAAACAACACCCGCATTGCCTGACTCGGAACATCCCCTTTCAAAAAACGCGTAAAGTCCCGATACGCAATACAGGCAACCTGCTCCTCAAGATATGCCCTTACGTCAGAATGTTTTCTTACAGCCTTAAAAAACTCATCCTTCGGCACCTGCAACACCTCCGCATCCTCAACCGCTCGCACCGTTGCCCGATGTCCCTCTCTGGTCAACAATGCCCCTTCGCCAAAATGATCGCCCGCATACAAATATCCCACAGTTGTCGAATTGCCATTCTCATCCTGCTTAATCACCCGCAACCGTCCAGACTGCACAATGTAAAACGCCTCACCCACCTGACCCTGTTGAAAAACAACACCTCCAAAGGGAAAGTGAACAGATTTTGACCGCACCGAGTTTTTGGTGAAAAAGTGCGAAAGATTCATTTTCGCCAACCGTCCTGTAACATGTCTATAACTCAACTACAATGCTGATTTCTAAAATGCTCTGAGAATCTCTGTCAGGCAAGCTATCTACTCTCCAGTACTGAGTGACGTAAGTCCTGCCTCATATAACACCGTCACTCCTGCACACGCCGTGGAGCATGCGCGGGAATGACGGGTTGATGCACATCGGACTTACCACGGCGGCGGCATACACGGACAAGTCGCACCAGAGACTAAGTCCGCGATCGTCTTATCGCAGGAATATATATAATTAGTGATAGTCGTCGTATCACGTGGTGATGGTGGGATAACAGTTGGATCAGGCAGGTATATGGGCTCAGCATCCTGGGGGTAAAAATATAACGAATCAACAAAATCAGAAACACAATCTCCTACTGAATCAACAACATCAGAAACATAATCTACCGCTGCATCAATAGCATCTGTCACACTTCCCAGGCCATCAATGCCCTCCATTTCTTCAACATTTAGTGTTGTTTGATGGATAGGCAGTATCGTGCAAGAGGCAAAAACAGCGTCTGAATTTGAATCTGAAGTCACGCGATTATACATAACATCCTCCGGGTAAATGAATTGTAAGATTCAGCAAAAAAAGATGGTTTTCGTCCAGTATCTGAATAACAGGAATAGCGTCTTGTGGGGGTGCTACCAGGAAGCCCACCATTCACTCACCGTATCACAGATATCATCAATAATATCTTCAAGAGGCTCTAATGGGTCGTGCTCAAACAAATCTTCTCCTGGCAAAATGCATCCTCCTGATGTATTCGCCATCTCACCATGTGCCAGTTCGCTTTCTTGACCGGGGAGTTGAACACAGGTCACAGAAACTTGTGCTGGCATTGATGTAATGCGCTCCGTCATTTCTCTCACCTCCTTTCTTTACCACTTCAACACAAGCCGTATCCCTATGCCAATCAGGGAGCCGTGAGCATATCGCTGAAGTGTCGGATTTTGCGAAGCGTCTTATAAGCTCTATCGCGCGTCTCGCATAAGCCTATCAGAGCAGCTTCGACTTCGTTTGGGTGTAAATGTTGCATCAAGTGAAGGCCCAGGCCTTCAATAAGGGACATATCTTGCCCAAAAAACGAAATGCGAGGCAACGGACCTTGCGCGCTTCCCAAATAGTTAAATCCTTTGGACACACTTTTCGGCACACCGGACATATCACACCCCTGTGTAAAACTCACGGTTATTGGTATCGGGCAGGCAGGTGCATCGCGTTTGGTCCGCAGACTTTCAAACAGTGCCATGTGCTGCTGTGCCGTATGATCCCAGGAAAATTTGAGTGCACGTTTGCGAGCAGACTCACCCATTTCTACACGCTCCGTCTTGCTATCCAAAAAATCGCGCACAGCATCTGAAATCACTTCTGGGGCGATATACCCCGTCACATTCAATGGCTCGTCTTCAAATCGCTCAATCTCGATCAACCGCCCACAAGTGCCCAACAACTCTGGCGCACCCGCAAAATTTGTCGCCACAACCGGAAGACCACACGCCATGCCCTCTATCACAGTGGAGGGACACGACTCATACGAATACACCGACAGCGCGCACAATACATCCAGCATATTGTAATACAGCGGCATATCCGTATAGGGTTGCGCGCCTAAAAAGATCACATTGGGCGCATGTGTCACGGGTGCGAACTGCTTGCCAATCACCGCAAACAGCACATTGGGATTCAGATCGGCCATCCGCAAAAACGGATACGCACCCTTGCCCGGCTCAAACCGCCCGCAAAAACCCACCACAGGCATCTCTAAAAAACGTTGATCACCCGTCTTATCCGCGACCTCTTTGCGCGCTTGCAACTTATCCATCGGCACAAACACCTCGGCATCTACCCCATTGGTAATCGCGTGCAAATACGATCTGTCAAACACCAGCTTGCCCACCTCATCAGCGACATACGCCGACTTGGGTGACAGGGCATCATAAGGCCGCAACAGCGAATAACATTGAAGCACCTTATCGACAAAATCCCGATTGTGTCCAAAAGAACACGACAGCCGAATCACAATGGGTGCGGGACACACATGGCGAAAAAATGCCAGGTCATCTACTTTGGGTTCAAACATCAGTACGCCATCAAAATCCTGCCGCACAAACCACTGGCGAGACTCATCAATCGTCTCAAACTCAGGTCGAATACCGTGCACATTCGGACCATAATCCACTGCTTCAGACGCCGGCATATACACCTCGCAATACTTCGATAACGCCTGCACATGGTTAAAACCCGAAAGGGACGCCCCGCTATTCGACGCCATCACTTTCTCGCGGTCGTGATATGGATGTGACACATAAATTTTCATCTTTCACCTCATTTAGACTGATTCTATAAACTTTCGCGTTTGCTCGGCACCATCCAGGGATAGATCGTGTTCGGGCACAGGACTCTCGAGCATTTTGGCAATAGCTTTTGTCATCTTTCCCACACCGAGTTGATCCGGATGTACCACCCCGGCAATGCCCAACCCCATCAACTCCTGCGCGCGAAATACCTGATCATCCATCGCAATACTCGGCACCAGAATCGACGGGACCTGTGTCTCGAGCACATTCATACACGTATTGTAGCCCGCCCGGCTAATCGACAAATCCGCGTGTTTCATCCACGCCAAAAAATTGGACGTAAAGCGTTCAATGCGAAATGGACCATCACCACACAACCCGCACAAAGCCTCAAAATGCTTTTCATCGATAAACGCACCAGCGAAAATCACCATCTCGCGTCCATCGTGCGCCTCGTCCCGCTCCAATTGTTTCCACGCTTCAATACACGGCGCAACAAGCGCAAGCCCCTCAGCCCCACCGCCAGAACTGACCAGCACATACCGATCAGGCGCACGACCAGGCCGAGATGCGTCACCGAGTTTCTCCGAAACAAACCCCGTATAAACCACGGGAATGCCGATATCAGCAGTCCAGGGAAAGTGATCTTCCAACCGGGATAGTTGGGAATCGCCATGCACCATCACCGCATCGAAATACTGATTCAACACGGACACAACCTCCTCGTAATACCGCCGATTAAAAGCCAAATACTCGTGATGTATCCCGCCAAAAGGCACCGAATAAAACCGCATCGCGTCCCCATCCCGCCTCTGGACAGGAGTGACAGTCGGTTGCAACACATTGCTTTTTGCCCGCGTTGGAATATCCCGCAGCGAACACAGCACCTTCGCACCGGGATTGACCTTATTGAGCCTGACAATGGTATTGAGGATCTCGCTCTTGAGCGACCATCGGGAAAAAGGGAAAAACTCAATACAAAACACATCCGGACAAATCTGTTCCATCGCTTCGGAAAGCCTGACCTGACGCCCGTGCATCACAGCCTGCAAATCTCTCTCCGTATCAACAGACTCAATGCCCTGTGCGCCCGAGCGAAGGGGCGGCAGGGAAATACGCACCACCCGTTCATCGAGATCAGCCTCGGGAATTGGTCGCCCGCCATCGATGAAAAACACATCGCATGTCTTCACCAGCGCATTGACAATCTGTCGATTGCGAAAATGGTGCCCAACGCCAATGAGGTGCTGGCTATAAAATGCAACTGTAGTATTTTTCAAAACTTCACCCCTCTATCATCGCGGACATCCCGTCCGCCTCAATCCTATTCACGCGATTTGCGCACAACATCTCTGCAAATACCGTGCCCATTTTGAAAAAAAACAAAAAAAAGTGCCTCAGAATATTCTAAGGCACTAAAAAACAAGAATATATAATTATCGTTAGCAGACTCACGCTTGCTAATCAGGTGAGTCGCTATTTAAGGAAAGGTGTACATTTTATTCACTTGCAATGCAAAAAAGTGAAAAAGTCTGTCAAATTTTTATTTCTCCACAAAGTAATCGCCCGCATACAAATAGCCCACGGTTGCCGAGGTGCTAGTGGCAGACATCCACCTCATTTATCGCATCCCTGAGTGTCCTCAAGTCCAACTCTCGCCTCAAGCTGATCTGTTTTTTTCTGCTTCGCCACCTGATAAAACCACCACAAACCGAGAATAGCCAATATTGGTCCGCATACATTCAACCACCACGGATTGTGAACCACAACATTCAAATCTTCTGGAACTGGAAAACCCGGTACATCAAAATGCAAAAATGTCACAGCTATCAGATTGTGCAGTGCGTGTCCCAAAATTGCAGGCCACAAAGACTCCGTTTGAATAACCCAATAGGCAAAGACAAGTCCCAATATAAAAATCACTGGAAATTGCCACGGATTTAGATGCATTAGACCAAACAGAACTGCCGACCAAACAATCGCCCGATTTTGAGTATAATGTGCCAATAAACCTTTCAAGATAATACCTCTATGAACGATCTCTTCACCAACAGGCGCTATTACAACTGCGCTAAATAAGGCTGATAGATAAGATCTTTTTTCCTCGACCATTATCTGAAAGATGTCCTGAAACATTTCGGGCATTGGCAGCAAAGTTATCACCGCATTGTCCAATTCAGAAAGAACAACCCCCAGTCCAAAGATAGACAACCCAACGGAAAGCCACATGCGCCAATCATAGTCTATACTTCTAATCGCAAGAGGCAACATATCTGTCCATGTTCGACCCGTCCGGTGCGAAACATAGCACAGAATCAGAATAAAACTTACCAATGACACAAGGTTCGTCAGGTAAGTATTCTCATCCAGAGGCTCGTCAATAATGGCACCTATAATACTAACCAATATGGCCAAGCCAACTACAATGAGGATCAATAATACCAGCAGCCAAACGGACTGCTTCAGATTTGGATATGCCATCTCAAGCTTCCGATATGAACTTTAGATTATCTATGGTGTTCTTCAGGGGATACGGCGATAGCGTCTGGTAGAATAGAGAAACCAGGTTCTGATTCGTGATTTCGACTTTGTTCGTTTTGTCCGCCCTTTCATCATCACTCCCATTCCACTGTCCCTGGCGGTTTGTGTGTAATGTCGTACCCCACGGCAGCGACACCGGGCAGATCCAGTATCTCGTCCGCTATATCACGTACCAGATTGTGGGGCAATTCGGCAAATCGCGCAGTCATAAAATCCGGAGTCGTAATCGGGCGCAAAATCACAATCTCATCTTGTCCATCTGTCGTCAACGGCACCAGAACAGTCGGCATCTGAGACACAGCAGGCATAAGACCCGCGCGGTCGAGTATTCGCATGGCAATAGCATCTGCCTCCCGCAAAACATCGAGCCTCTGATAGGTCAAAAAAGCGCGCTTGAGACGCACCCTGGGCAACACATCTGGCGCGACAAGACAAACCACGCGATTAATACCCGGCACGCTATTGGTAATTCGCGTTGACAGATCTTCGAGCACGCGCCAATCGCCATTACTTTCGGCTGTGAAACCCGAAACAATCGCGGGATGCGAATACGTGCGAAAATCACCCTGAACTCCCACACTCTTAACGGGCAAAACCTGCAATTGCAAACCCGCCTCAGAAGCGATCTCAGCAGCGGCTCGCTCTGCTGTTGCAATATCAACCCCATCCACCGCACCATCTGAGCACAAACAGCGCACAGCCAGACCGGGACCGGGAAACGGATGTCGCCACACCAGATGATCGGGCAACCCCAACTCGCTCCCCAACTCGCGCACCTCATCCTTGTACAACTGTGCCAAAGGCTCGACAACCTTGCCCTGTGCAATCAACTCATCAATCAAATCAATGCGATTGTGGTGCGTCTTAATCAACGCTGCGTGCTCTGTCCCTCCCGATTCTATGGTATCCGGATAAAGCGTACCCTGCCCCAAAACCCATTGATCTGCATCCAAATGCAAGTGCGCCATCACCTCGTCCTTCACCTCTAAAAATATTTGTCCAATCGCCTCGCGCTTTGCTTCTGGATCGACCATACCCTCCACACCCAACAAAAAATCGTCACTGGCATCCTCGACAATCAGATTGTCAAACCCCTCTTCCTTCAGAAAAACCTCCACCGCAGCCGTCTCGCCCTTTCGCATAAAACCATTGTCAATATGCAACCCCAACACCCTGTCTGCGCCCAACGCCCTGTTAAACAGCACAAAAGCCACCGAAGAATCGACCCCTCCCGACACCAGCAAAAACACATTGCGATCCCCCACCTTCTCCCGCATCTCCTCCATAACCACCTCGGCATAATTGCCCATAGTCCAGGTTCGAGGCGCATCGCATATCGTCAAAAAATTATCGAGAATATTCAATCCACGCGGCGTATGTGCCACCTCAGGATGAAATTGCAAACCGTAGATTCGGCGTTTGGCATCGCCAACCGCTGCCGAAGGACAATCCTCGGTCGCCCCCAAAATTTCAAAACCCTCTGGCAGCGTTGCGACCACATCACCGTGGCTCATCCAAACCACCTGAGAATCCCCAAGCCCAGCAAACAAATCCGATCCACCTGCAATATTCAACCTGGCAGAACCGTATTCTCGCACCTCACCAGCAACAACCTCGCCTCCCAAATGCATGCACAACAACTGATGCCCATAACACAGCCCGAGCACGGGCAAATTGGTACCGAGCAATCCGGGATTAAACGCAGGCGGATCGGGATCATATACACTGGATGGACCACCCGAAAAAATCATGCCCGACGCACCCTGCAATGCCGCAGGATCAACATCCGGCGGGAAAATCTCGGAATAAACCCGCAACCTGCGAATCCGATTGGCAATCAAATGGGCATATTGCCCGCCAAAATCAATCACGGCAATGCCGTCGCGCATAAAAACTCCCTTTATACTTCATACTTCACACTTCAATAACCGGCAGCCCCGCACCCCACGTTTCCCAGGCAGATACCACCGTATCATCTACAGATTTGAATGGTGCAGGACAATCGAGCGTATAATGCAAACCCCGGCTTTCGCGGCGAGACAATGCGCAGCGCACAGTCAGCGCGGCAACAGTCGTCATATTGCGCAACTCCAGCAATGCCTCGGTAACTTGTGTGCGCTTATAAAATTCTTCGACCTCCTGCACAATCACGCCAATGCGACGGGCTGCGCGCTTCAATCGAAAATCCGACCGCACAATCCCCACATAATCCCACATCAAACGCTGTACTTCTTGCCGGTCGTGTGATAGCAACACCCATTCTTCTGTATTAAACACATCATCGTCTTGCCAGGCCGGCACATCGGGAAAATCGAGCCGCGCATCTATGTGCTGTCGGATATCGGAAAACGCGCGGTCGGAAAAAACCAGAGCTTCTAACAGCGAATTGCTCGCCAGGCGATTCGCACCGTGTAACCCCGTACAAGCGACCTCACCCGAAGCGTAAAGCCTTTCGATATCCGTGCGCCCCTGCGTATCTGTGAACACCCCACCACACATATAATGCGCCGCGGGCACAACCGGAATGGGCTCCTGCGTTATATCAATGCCAAATTTCAAACACCGTTCATAAATCGTGGGAAAACGCGCCTGAAGCTCTGCGTTCGGACAATGCGTAATATCGAGAAACACACAGGGATCACCGCTCTTTTTTAACTCGCTATCAATCGCCCGCGCAACCACATCTCGAGGTGCAAGCGGCCCCATCTCGTGATAATCAGCCATAAACGACCGCCCCGCCCGATCCACCAGAATCCCGCCATGCCCGCGCACCGCTTCAGAAATCAAAAATGAATCGGCATCCCGATGGTAAAGCGTCGTGGGATGAAACTGCATAAACTCCAAATTGCCCACACTTGCACCCGCGCGATACGCCATGGCAATACCATCACCCGTTGCAATCGCCGGATTGGTCGAATGCAAATAAATCTGACCACACCCGCCGCTACACAACAGCGTAAATTTTGCTAAAAAAGTCTTCACCTCTCCATGCACGGCATCCAGTGCGTAAACACCCCAACACTGAATCTTCCCCGGCGTTGAAATTTTCGAACCATACACATGGTGTTCCGTGATCAAATCAATCGCCATGTGATGCTCGTACAACGCGATATTGGGATGGGCTATCGCCGCTTCAGACAACGCCCGCTCAATCTCTCGCCCGGTCAGATCGGCGGCATACACAATGCGATTCTTTGAATGTCCGCCCTCGCGCCCAAGCGCGAGATTTTGAGTTGTACGCTGTTCACTCGCCTTCACACCCTCCTCGCTTCCTCGCGTAAACTCTGCCCCCCATGCAATGAGCGCCTTAACCATATCGGGACCTGCCCGCACCACCATATCCACCACATCTTCGCGGCACAAACCCGCGCCAGCCTGAATCGTATCCTCCCTATGAAGCTCAAACGAATCGTCTGGGTGCAAAACAGAAGCAATACCGCCCTGTGCGTAATTGGTATTGGATTCTTGAAACTCTTTTTTAGTAATCAGAGTAACAGACCCCGTCTCTGCCGCTTTAAGCGCAAACGAGAGGCCAGCAATACCACTGCCAATGACCAGATAATCAGATTTAGAAACCTCAGACATGGCGTTGTACCCTACAGGTCAAAAAATATCGAGCCGCGTATTGACGATTCGATACGCGGCAAACACAAATAGCGGTCAGTTTTTACTCACTTCACAATTTCACGCAAAAAATCTTCCGCTGAATATTCATTGCAGCCCACAGCTTCCATCACCAGATCCAATATCTCACGACGAGTTCGGCGCCCATAGAGCAAATCTTCCTGTACTTCTCGCGCTTTTCGACTACTCAACCGATCCGCGATCTCCTTAGGCGTCAACCACGCGCTTCCCGTCTCTGCCATTGTTATACCTCGTGCTAATGATCTAACCTTTCAAAAAATTGAACGGAAAAGATACGGAAAAAAAACATAAAGTCAATTGATAGCGCATATAGCCGATATACAATACACACTTGAAAATTTTAAAACAATTGGGTAATTTTGCGTAGCGAAGATATCCATAATGACCAGAAGAAAGGAGATATGACCGTGAATTCTCAACGCCTATTAATTGCAGTCGCTCTCGTCTTTGGAATCGCATTCTCCGTTCAGGCGCAGGAAAAACAACCTGCGGATTCGACAAAGGTCGCCAAACGAGACTCCGCAAAAACTCAAAAAAAGGGAACGCCCAAAAAAGACACACCAAAGAAAACCATAGCCGACCTCACCAAATCCAGCCGCAAGTACCCCGGTCTCTTCACCGTTTATGAAGATACGACCACAGGCGCGTTGCAATTGCAAATCCGCGAATCGCAAATCGGCAAAGAATACATCTACTTCACCCACACTGTCAACGCCCCCGTATCAGCGGGAACATACAGGGGCAATTATCGCGGTAGCCGCGTGCTTTCCATTCAAAAGCACTTTGACAAAATCGAAATCATCTCTGAAAACACCGCGTATTATTTCGATCCCAAAAACGCCCTGAGCCGCGCAGCCAAAGCCAACATCAGCCCTTCTATTCTCGTATCGGAAAAAATTGCAGCACGCAATGACTCCACGGGCAATATCCTCATCAAAGCCGACGGTATTTTCCTCACAGAAGCACTCCATCGCGTCAACCGAACGCAGAACCGCAACAATTTCTCCCTGGGCAGACTCAGCAAAACCAAAACCAAATGTCTATCCATCAAAAATTATCCCAAAAACACGGATTTCATCATCGCCTACACCTATGAGAATCCCAATCCCAAAGGCGGTGGCGACGGCATAACCGATGCCCGCAATGTGACGATTGCCCTGCAACACACCCTGATCGAAATGCCCAAAAATGATTATCAACCGCGATTTGACGACCCGCGCGTCGGCTACTTCAGCACACAAGTGACTGATCTAACCTCCAAAAGCGCGACACCTTATCGCGATTTAATTCACCGCTGGCATCTGAAAAAAAGGGATCCCAAAGCCAAACGCTCTGCACCAGTCGTGCCAATCACCTATTGGATCGAAAACACCACCCCGCACGAATTGCGTCCAACCATCAAAAAAGCAGCTCTCGCCTGGAATATCGCCTTTGAAGCCGCTGGCTTCAAAAACGCCGTACATGTCAAAGAACAGCCCGATGATGCCGATTGGGAAGCCGGCGATATCCGATACAATGTCCTGCGCTGGACCTCGTCGCCCAATCCGCCATTTGGCGGATATGGGCCGAGCTTTGTCAACCCGCGAACCGGGCAAATATTGGGTGCCGACATCATGCTCGAATTTGCATTTCTCACGAGCAGCCTGCGCTATGACAAGCTCTTTGACAATGCGACACGCAATGCCGATTCGGACATGCCTCAATACTGTTCCCTGGGCCACGAGTTACACGCATCCAACCTCTTTGGCACACAGGCCCTGCGCGTTTCTGGCGCGTCCAAAATTGAAGTTGACGCACTGCTCAAAGAAAGCATCTACTTTCTCATCCTCCACGAAATCGGCCACACGCTCGGTCTCAACCACAACATGAAATCCAGTCAACTTCACACCCCAGCACAACTGCACGACAAAAGCCGAACCGGCAAAATGGGCCTCACGGGTTCGGTAATGGACTATCCAGGTGTCAACCTCGCATTGCCCGGGCAAAAACAGGGGCATTACTACACCACACGTCCTGGTCCCTACGATATTTGGGCTATTGAATTTGGATATTCTCCCGGGTGGGACAATATCAAAGACGAACAAAAACGCCTCGAAAAAATTCTCGCACGCTCCACAGAACCCGAACTCATGTTTGGCAATGACGCCGACGACATGCGCTCGTCGAATCGCGGCATTGACCCGCGCGTGATGATCTACGACCTCAGCAGCGATGCCATCGTCCACGCCACGGGTCGGATTGAACTGGTAAACGACGTCAAAAACAAAATCCTCGCAAAGTACAACACGCCAGGCAACACCTATCACGAACTGAAAACGGCCTACCTCATTCTCACTGCGCAGCACCGCAATGCCGCAATCGTACTCTCCCGTTATATCGGCGGCATTTACGTTGACCGCGCAGTCATCGGTCAAACCGGCGCAACCCGGCCATTCACGCCAGTAGCTCTCGCCGACCAGAAACGCGCGATGGACGCAATCGCCAAATACGTCCTATCGCCCAATGCATTTGATATGCCGCCCAGGCTCTATAACCATTTGCAGGAACAGCGACGCGGATTCGGCTTCTCCCGCGCCCCAGAAGATCCTAAAATTCACGACCGCGTAATCGGCATTCAACAGCGCGTCTTCAGCCATCTCTTACACTCCACAGTGCAAGCCCGCCTGCTCGACACCGCGCTTTATGGCAACGAATACGCACTATCCGATATGATGACCGACTTGACCGATGCCGTCTTTGAGGCAGATGCCGAAGGCACAGTCAATTCTTTCCGCCAGAACTTGCAGGCTGAATACGTCAATCGACTCATCGACATCATCGACCCCGAAAGCAAGCGGATCTATGCTTCTCGCGCCATCGCCCTGCACAATCTCAAAGCCATACAAAGCATGCTTAAAAACAAAAAAACAACCGATGCAAGCACCGAAGCTCACACTGGCTATATCCTCCACTTAATTGAACAGGCACTGGATAAACGTTAGACTATGTCCATCACAGACTTGCCCGCGGCAAACGCCTTTCTCAACGGACTTTGCACCATCTTTCTTGTGTTGGGATTCATCTATATCAAACGCGGCGACATCAAAACGCACCAAAAATGCATGGTCACAGCGTTGATCTTATCGGCTCTGTTTCTGACCTCATACCTCATCTATCACAGTCAGGTCGGCTCTGTGCCCTATCCACACCGCGATTGGACGCGCCCGATCTACTTTGCCATACTCATTCCGCACATCATCCTCGCTGCCGTCAATGTGCCCTTCATCATCACGCTGGTCTGGCGAGCCTACAAAGGCGAATTTGATCGCCACCGCCGCCTGGCGCGATGGGTTTGGCCCAGTTGGATATTTGTCTCAATTACCGGCGTCATCATCTACCTGATGCTCTATCAACAGTAGTCAGCGGGCGACCACAGGGGGTCGCCCCTACAAACCACAATATCACCGTAGGGGACGGCCCCTGTGCCGTCCCGAAAGTTGAAAATTATGAAAATCCTGATATCCGGTGCTTCTGGCCTCATTGGCTCAGCACTCAAAACCGCACTGAGCGCGCGCGGTGACCGCGTCTTGTCTCTCACCCGACGCACTGCCCGCAACAACGATGAAATCATCTGGGACCCATCTTCTAATACCCTCGATCCCTCGCGCCTCACCAATATAGATGGCATCATACACCTCGCCGGAGAAAACATCGCCTCCCGACGCTGGACCGCAGCGCAAAAGGCGCGCATCCGCGACAGTCGCGTACAGGGCACCACACTGCTCGCCCAAACACTCGCGTCTATATCTCCGCCGCCAAAAGTCTTCATCTCCGCATCTGCCATCGGTTATTACGGCAACCGCAACGATGAAATCCTCACCGAAGACAGCCCGCCAGGAGAAGGCTTTCTCCCGGATGTATCCATCGCCTGGGAAAACGCCGCCAAACCCGCTACAGAAGCCGGCATACGAACCGTTCACCCGCGCATTGGCATTGTTCTATCCCCCACAGGCGGGGCACTCGGCAAAATGCTCTTGCCCTTCAAATTGGGATTGGGCGGCATCATCGGATCGGGCAAGCAGTACATGAGCTGGATCACCCTCGACGACCTGATCTCTCTATTCCTCTTTGCAATAGATAACGAATCCATCAGTGGCGCCATCAACGCCGTATCACCAACGCCTGTCACCAATCGCGAATTTACCAAAACCCTCGGACGCGTCCTATCTCGTCCGACAATTTTTCCGCTACCCGCATTTGCCGCCAAACTCGCACTGGGCGAAATGGCCGATGCCCTATTACTCGCAAGCACCCGCGTTATCCCTTCACGCCTCGAAAACACCAGCTTTTCCTTTGCCCACCCCCACCTTGAGCCTGCCCTGCGTCATCTGTTATAAGAACACTCCATCTCACCATTTCCGGAGAAATACTTATGTCCTCACATGAACCCAGCTTCAAAGAAAGCGTTGACCTCATGTTTGACCGCGCAGTGGCAACGCTCGATTTGCCTCCAGGGCTGGCTGACCAGATCAAAATCAACAACAACATTTACCTGGTGCGCTTCTTTGTCAAACTCCGCGACAGCTATCGCATCTTCACGGGATGGCGCTCTGTTCACAGTGAACATCGCCTGCCCGTCAAAGGAGGCATCCGTTACGCCCCCACTGTCAGTCAGGATGACGTGGAAGCACTCGCCGCACTCATGACGTACAAATGCGCGATCGTCGATGTGCCCTTTGGCGGTGCCAAAGGTGGGCTATGCATTGATCCCCGCGAATACAACGAGTATGAACTCGAACTCATTACCCGACGTTTTGCACAGGAATTGATCAAAAAGGGATATATCAATCCAGCTCTCAACGTCCCGGCACCCGACATGGGAACAGGAGAACGGGAAATGGCCTGGATCGCAGACACGTATCGCAGCCTGCACCCGGAAGACATCAACGCCATTGCCTGCACAACGGGCAAACCCTTTTCCCAGGGCGGCATTCAGGGGCGCGTCGAAGCAACCGGACGAGGTGTATTTTACGGCATCAAGGAATTTTTTAACAACTCAGAAGACGTCAAAAACGCGGGCCTGAAAGGCAATTTGGAAGGCAAACGCATAATCGTGCAAGGATTGGGTAATGTGGGCTTTCACGCGACCAAATATCTCGAAGAAGAAGGTGGCGCGCGCATCATCGGCATTATTGAACGCGAAGGAGCAATCCTATCAGAGGAGGGATTCTCAATTGAAGAAGTCGCTGCTTACCGCGCGGAACGCGGTTCATTAAAACACTTTCCGGGAGCCACCTGTATTGCAAATGGCAAAAGCCTGCTCGAAGCAGAATGCGACGTGCTCATACCAGCCGCTATTGAAGGCCAGATCACACTTGAAAATGCCAGACGCATCAAAGCGCCAGTAATTGCAGAAGCGGCCAACGGTCCCGTCACTTACATGGCAGACAACGTATTGCGCAAAGCGGGAAAAACCATCATACCCGACGCCTACCTCAATGCGGGCGGCGTCACAGTTTCTTATTTTGAATGGATCAAGAACCTCTCGCACATCCGGTTCGGACGTCTCGACAGACGCCACGAAGCACATCGCGGTGCGCAAATCATCACCGCCCTGGAAGAAATGGTAGGCAAACCCGTTCCAGACCATCTCAAAGCAAGACTCTCTTATGGCTCAGATGAACTGGACCTCGTGCGCTCTGGCCTCGAAGACACCATGAGCACTGCCTATCAAACCATGAGTGAAATCCACAAATCGCGCGACAATGTGCCGGATTTACGCACCGCTGCATTTGCCATCGCCATAGAAAAAATCGCACGGGCGTATATTGAAATGGGGCTGTGAGAAGTGTGAAGTAGGAAGTGTGAAGTAGGAAGTAGAATGAGGCAACAGCCTTTGGGTGACGAGGTGGAATTTTCTCACTTCACTCTTTTTACTTCTTACTTTTATAACACCTTATGAGCAGCACAAACAATCGCATCTACGGCTCCATCAACGCCGAGAAAGCCGGTATTCACTATGACAGAGTATAGATGTGGATTATCCCAGGCCACCTTATAATGGCGTTTGATATACGTCCTGCGGCGCTCATCCACGCCTCTCATTCGCCTTATTGCATCCTCGTCGTTGGTCAATTGATCGCGGTCTTTCACCACATCCAGCTTAAAGTCTTGCGTCGCCACCACGCGCACATGCAACGTATCTTCGCGGCCCTTCAAGACAGCCTGCCCACCTCTCCCCAATATAACCACATCGCCCTGATCGGCCATCTGCATCTCCACCTCCGCGGTCAACTTCGCGTACACCTCTTCATCCATGGTTATCAGTGCCTGATCTCGGTGGTCGGACAACTCGGGCACGGTCGCCGCAGCCCACCACTCGTATTCCGACAAACCCGTCAGGGTGTCTGCGTATCCAGGCGTGAGAAATTTTCGCAAAATTCTCAGAGCGGGATGTTCGGGTAGTTCGTCATAGCGTTCGACTTCTGACACGGGCACCTGGGCTTTTTGTGCCACCTCAACGAGCAAATCTTTGTCTATATTGTGATAAGACAGTGTCTCGGCAACCTTCCGGGCAACAGTACGTCCATCACTGCCGTATTCCCTTGAAATAGTGATAACACCCATGGCACGCCTCCTTTGTAAAATGGGGGAATTAGTGCTCAGGCAAAGCCTGCGTACAATGGTTGGAATCTCACGAATCGCAACTCGTGATTAACTCTTTTAACCGATCAGCAATCGGTTTGATCATATCTTCTGACAAACACATGGGATTAAAAATCAACACGCCATCGTAAACTCCCGATGTACTAATATGAATACTCGGATCACCTTCCATTAATTGCCGCGCCACCTCCACGCCTCTTTCCGCCGGAGAAAGCACGAGCCGCAAAATGGGTATTGTGCGGTAAGCATCCATGCTAATATCGCACCCCGGCAAATCACCCATCGCATCTGCCAAATTCTGAAGGCACTGCGACCAGCGAACCTGCCGCGCCTCATCGCTTTCTGCGACAAACTTTTGCAGTGCAACCATCACCCCCGCAATCTGCTCTTTTCCCACCTTGCACGGTCGCCCAATCCCATGCTGCGGTGCACCCGGCAACGCGGATTTATCGATCAATTCAGGCGGAGGATCCCACAAATCATAATATACATCCAGATCCAGATGCTGCAATGCCGCCGAGGAAATCAGATCCCGACGCCCGCACAAAATGCCCGCACCTTGAGGCCCGCCAATCGTTTTCCCGCCGCTAAAACAAACCGCATCGGCACCTTCGCTGATAAACCGCTTCAAATTTGCCGCAGGCGGCAACTGTCCCGCAGCATCGACAATGACGGGCACGCCGTGTTTGTGCGCCACAGCCGTCACCTGTGGCAAAGGCGGCTGCGCAAAAGACTGCGCCACATACACAATCGCCGCGGTCTGATCGGTCATCGCATCCGCAATTTCCCAGGCCTCTGTATCGCGCACTCCCGCGCCACTAAACCGATCGGGAATGCCCACCTCGATGAGCTTCACACCCACTGAACGCACCGCGTGATCGTAAAAATTGCGATGTGACCGGGGCATAATCACCTCATTTTTCATCCCCGACGTATCGGGCAACCGGTTCATCTTTCCCGGATCCATACCCGTAACACATGCCGCCGTTGCAAGCACCAGCCCTGCCGCAGCACCCGATGTCACATATCCGGCTTCGGCACCAGTCACCTCGGCAATCAACTGCCCCGCCCCCGCCTGTAGCTCTGCAATATCCACGCACACCTGCGATGCCTCGCGCATAGCATCAATCACATCCTCATCCATGCGCGCCCCGCTCAAACGCGTAACCGGACCAGCAGCATTGATAATCGTGCGCACGCCCAACTGTTCAAAAATAGACACCATGTTATCCCTCCCTCAATTTAACGCCTCCAACCCATCAACTGTTTCAACCTCGCGCATTATTTTTTATTTCATTCAATATGATTGTCCTCATGACCGCTGTCAAGTAGAACTGCCCACCGCAAACCCCTTGCCCGATTTTGTGATGTTCCTTACCATGTGCCGGTTCACAACCATCCTATGAACGAGGTAATTTATGCAAATACTCGAAGCCACGCCAAATCGCTTCCAAGGCATTGAATTGGATCCAGCAGCACTACCGCACGATCCCGAGGAATTTCGCACGCGCCTTTCAGCATCCCTCCAGGAGTGGAAACGCGAGGCATTCCAGCTCGTCTGGATCAACATCCCCATTGAACGGGCAGCACTCATTCCGGTGGCAACACAAGCGGGATTTACATTTCACCATTCGGGAATAGACTATCTTTTGCTCACCAAACCCCTCGCCCCCAATGCCTTCATACCCGAATACGCCACGCATTACATAGGCGCTGGCGGGGTCGTCATCAACGAGCGCGAAGAACTCCTGGTCGTCAGCGAATTACACCGAAGCTCCACAAGACCCTACTACAAACTTCCCGGGGGCGCTCTGCACCCGGGCGAGCACATTGCCGACTGCGTCCAGCGCGAAGTCTTTGAAGAAACAGGCGTACGTACAAAATTTGAAAAACTGGTCTGCTTCCGGCACTGGCACGGCTACCGCTACGACAAATCGGACATCTACTTTGTCTGCCGCCTCTCGCCCTTGAGCGAAGACATTTCTATCCAGGCCGAAGAAATCGAAGAATGCCTCTGGTTGTCCGTCCCGGAGTATCTCTCCAGCGAAATTGTCAGCACATTTAACAAACACATAGTCAAAGCCGCTATCGAAAGCCCCGGCGTCACCCACATGGAAATCGAAGGTTACTCCGACCCCGAGCGCCACGAAATTTTCATGCCCAATGGCATGGCAAAAAATATCTGAATTAGGATGATCGTAAATGATCACATTGAATAAATGGCGACGCGGATTTTCATTCGCACCCGAAGGGCGAGATGATTTGACCATGTACCTCTGGTTCTACGAATGGAACATGTTTGAAGCCGTACATCCGGGCCAGCACACGGGCGGAGATCATGTGCCGCAAAAAACGCTAAATGACAATGCGGGTGTCCTCGAACATCCCGACCTCGGCCTGTGTCTCAACGTCACAGGCAGTGAAAATGGGGCTGACCTGCTGCTCTTGATCACCAACAAAACCGACCGCACCTGGCCCGAAATTGCCGCGATCATCCCCTGCTTTAACCCCGGCAAACAGCCCGAAGTTACCGAAACCCGGGCATTTTTTGACGACGACCACGAGCGCACCTGGTTCCTCGCCGAAGAAGGTCTGGTCCCCCTCATCCGCCGCGACATTCACTACAACCACACATTTCGCAGCGCAATAGATACCGAAACCGCCTGGTCTGACAAATGGCCCACATCGCCCACCAATGCCACAGGCGGCATTCTGATGCGCGAATCCACAGATCGCACATGGGTGGCGGGCATAGCCTGGGCGGACTTTCTATCCGTTCAGGGTCACAACCCCTGGCGCTGCATGCACCAATCCATTCGCGCAGGTGCCCTCGCGCCCGGAGAAACCGCGACTATCCGCGGCAAAATCTACCTCTTTGAAGGCACTCGACACGACTGCATCGAAAAATTCAAATCGGACTTCATATATGAAAGAAATACCGAGACATAAAACCATCCCGGTATTTCTCTTGTCGGACGCTGATGTACGGGCGGGTTTTGAGTGGGGTACAACTGGCCGCCTCTCAGGCCAGTTCAACCCGCCCCTGCTTATACTTTTGCAATGGGGAACTGTATCTCAGTCACATAATCCTTCGGATCGCCATCGGGTCTAAATTGCAAATACACTTCCCGATTCGGTCCGGTGATCTCATAGCCATTGGTCTCAATCCACTGAACGCCCGCTTGATAGGCCAGAGGAAAACCTTCAAAGCCTCCGTGATGTACCAGACACGCCATTTGATCACCCGGCAACTCGTGGACCTTGACATCATCACCTTCTGGTATGGTTTTTTTGATCGGTATGTTTGCTTCGGGTTTAAAATTTTCATGCCATACCGTAATGCCCGGTCCCGCAAACTGTCCCTTGTGTTTCACAACATGGGCGACAACCCCATTGTACAGGCGGTCCATCACAGAACCGATGGCAGCAAAGTGGGGAACGGCCTCCTGTTTAGAAGCGACCAGAACCGGATCAACTGTTTTGATGACAACTTCATAATCTGGCATTTTATCCTCCATTTCGATAAGACTCAGTCTGGCTCCCACGCGGGCAACGCGTTCCCGGATATCTCTGGCAAGATCTTCGAGTTCGACCTGTTTCTGCAAAAGCATATCGCGAAGTTGATCGGCCGAAAGGTCTTCTTTCAGCATTTGATCAATCTGGCTCAACGACAGACCCAGGTCTTTGAGAGCCAGCAGGCGATTGAGCCGTGGGAGTTGCTCGAATGAGTAAAAGCGGTAGCCGGTTTGCTCATCGATGTAATCGGATTTGAACAAACCAATCTCGTCGTAGTAGCGCAACGTCTTGACAGGCACATCGACAAGCCTGGCAAATTCTCCAATCTTGAGCATGGATTCTCTCCATGTGATACGGGTGTAGAAGGCCTTCAAAGGACAATATACACCTTCCAGTAACTGGAGAGTCAAGGGCGAAAATAAAAAAACTTAAAAAATGTACTCCGAACTCCTCAATCGCCGTTTCATCGCCCTGCTCATTGTCTCTTTTTTCAGTAGCTTTGTCTCTGCCCCGCTCAACACACTCCTCCCCGTATATGTCGAAGCAGACCTGCTCGGCACGCCCCTCTTTTCCGGGGGATTGCGCGCAGCATTTCTCATTTTAGGTGGTGTCTTTGCCGTGCCTGCGGGCCGCCTTGCCGATACCTGGGGCGTCAAACCCGTTTACGTCCTCGGCACCTTGGGACCTATTCTCGCCGGCGTTATTTTTTACAGCGGCGATCCCCTCCTCCTGACCGCCCTGTGTACCGGCATCGGCATATCCTCTGGATTTAACAGCGCCGGAGGGCAAAGCTATCTCATCAGCGCAGCCCCATCCTCTGTCATCGGCATCGCATCGGCCGGTTATTTCCTCGGCAACACCCTCGGCTCTGCTTCGGGAAATTTTCTCTCTGGTCCCATCGCCGATGCATTTGGATTTCAAACCCTCGGTTTTTGCATCACACTCGCAGGGGTAGTGCTCGTTCTGATGAGCATCCTGATCCTCCCCACGATCCCCTCACCAAAATCTGCCGACAATGGTCGCAACCTGTCCGCACTCATTCAACTGTTCCGCCGTCTCGACGTGTGCCTCCTGTTGGGCATCCGCTACCTGCCCACCAGCTATTGGGGTGCTGTCACCCTGCTCTTGCCCCTGCTCATCTTTCGCATTGCGGGCACCAGCACCGAAGCCACGAATTATACTGCCATCAGCCTGATCATCGCAGCTTGTTTTCAAGTACTTACCGGTCGGCTTTGCGACCGCATTGGGCGCTGGCGTCCCATCCTCGTCTCCGCGTCACTCGTCGCCATCAGCGCCCTCGGCCTCGCCCTGACCGCGCACACCCTTACTGGCATCTACGTCTTTGGCATTCTCGCAACCGCCTCAGCCTGGTCTCTCTCAACCACCATGCCGGGCCTCATACAATTGATCGCCCGCGAAGACGAAAAAGGCCGCGTCGTGGGCGCAGCCCACCTCGCCTGGAGCCTGGGCATGCTCTCCGGCAGCCTCGGCGGCGGAAAACTCATCGACGGAGGACCCATCTGGCCCTTTGGCATCTCCGTCTTATTTTGTCTCGGCGCACTCGCCTGCGGTGTGGGCCTCTATCGCCTGCATGGAAAAAATGAAAACCCTTCGAATTGAGGAACTACCATGAACAATCACTCCCTGAAAATCATCGTCTTTGGCGCCCACCCCGACGATTGCGATATCAAAGCGGGCGGCATCGCCATCAAATACGCAAACCTCGGGCACGAGGTAAAATTTGTCTCTGTCACCAACGGCGACGCGGGCCATCACGAAATTGGCGGCGTTGAACTCGCCCGTCGCCGCCGCGCCGAAACCCAGGCAGCAGGTGCAGTCGCGGGCATTGAATACCACGTAATCGACAACCACGACGGCGAACTCGAACCCACCCTTGAAAATCGAAAAAAAATCATTCGCCTGATTCGCAACTACACGCCAGACCTCATCCTGACCCATCGCCCCAACGACTACCACCCCGATCACCGCTACACATCCATCCTCGTGCAGGACTCGGCATACATGGTCACCGTGCCCAACATCTGCACAGACACCCCCGCCCTGTCGTACAACCCCGTCATCGCGTATCTGAGTGACAACTTCCAAAAACCACAACCATTTTCTCCCGATGTCGTCATAGCCATAGACGATGCCATAGAAAAAAAACTCGACATGCTACACTGCCACACATCGCAAATGTACGAATGGTTGCCCTTTAACGCGGGCAACCTCGACCAGGTACCCGAATCGCCACAAAACCGCCGCGAATGGTTGCGGCATCGCCTCAATCAATTTCGCGCCGTAGCGGATCGCTATCGCGATCTATTGATCAAATACTACGGACAAGAACGCGGCTCAAAAGTCCAATATGCCGAAGCATTTGAAGGCTGCGAATACGGCAGCGCGCTCACAGATGACAACATCCCAGAACTTTTTCCCTTTTTTTAATCCACGGACAAAAATAAGGGCGCGTATTAAACG